>NZ_JACHIG010000014.1:0-97590 GCF_014203095.1 Prosthecobacter vanneervenii
CTCTGCGTCGCCAAAATGCCGCGCCATGGTTCTTTGCTTCCCGCTCGAAAGCACTCCCAGTGCCGAACACTACTGGCAGGAGTGCCCATCGTACTATTCCGGCTTCTTGAGGATGACGTAGAGGTAGTCGCTGGCGCCCTGGCGGATGAGGGTTTCGCGCCAGACGGCGTTGAGGGCGGGGTCGAAGGGGATTTTGCCGTTGCCGGTGGGGCGTTTGTCGCGCATCCAGACCATGGCGTTTGAGAGGTCAAAACGGTGGTCAAAAGTCAGGTTTTCTGTGTCGAATCCGGCAATGGAGGCCAGTTTTTTGAGGGCGGTGGCGGTGAAGTACCAGAGGTGGACTTTGCGGTAGAAGAAGGCGGCGTAGTCGGGGCTGTTGGCCACCATCCAGTCGTCGGCGTTGGGGGTGCTGAGGGCCAGGATGCCGCCGGGCTTGAGGAGGCGGTGGATGTCCTGGAGGAACTTGATCGGGTCTTCGACGTGCTCGAGGACGCTATAGCTGACGGCGGCGTCGATGGTGCCGGCGGTGGGGACGTCCTGGGCCCAGGTATAGACTTCGTGGCCGCGCTGGCGGAGGGAGTCGTGGTAGCACTGGTTGGGCTCGACGGCGATGGTCTTGGAGGCGAAGCCTTTCACCAGATCGAGGAAGGGGCCGGCGCCGCAGCCGATGTCGGCCACGGTTTTGCCACGCAGGGTGTGCATGCCGATGAGGTCGAGGCGGTGGGGCTGGTCGTTGTCGTTGACCTTGAAGTAGGCGTCCACGGCATTGCCCTGGCTGAGGTCGTCGCGGTATTCGCCGGACTTGTAGTAGGCCTCGATGTCGGCCATGACGGGCGGGAGGTGGCGTGCGCCGCAGCCGCCGCACTCCCAGACGTCGAGATCGTCGGGGGATTTTTTGCCGAAGGAACCCATGCGGATGGAACCGTGGTAGCAGCTGCGCCATTCCGTGGCGCTACAGATGGGGCAGGGGGTGGTGAGGCTCATGCGGACGGGCGTTTGACGTAGTGGAGCTGTTTCTGGGCGTAGGGCGTGAGCTTGGAGACCTGCTCGGCGATGCGTGCGGCCACGCCGGGCTCTCCATAGAGATGGGAGGTGGGGTAGCGGCCGTGGGCAAGCTGGCTGCGGGTGGCGGACTCGATCTCGGGCTGCAGGGGTTCCACACGGATGACGGACTGGGACCACTCGCGGCCATCCTGGCGGGAGCCGACGAGGACGACGGGCGTGCCTAGGAAGGAGGTCTCGCGGACGAAGGAGGAGGAGTTGCCGATGCAGCAGGCAGCGTGATTGAGCAGCGGGATGTAGATGTCCGGCGGCAGGTTCTTGTAGGCGTGCAGGGGGAACTCGTGGTGGTTCTCGCGGAAGCGGCGGATGGCCTGGGAGACGAGGTCGGAGCCGGCGTCGATGTTGGGCCAGAGGAGCACGGTCTGGAGATTGAGGCGGCGCACGGTTTCCAGCACGGCCTCCATCTGCTCCTCCTGATGACCGATGTCGGTGGTCACGGGATGGAAGAGGACGAGGAGGTAGGGCTTGGAGAAATCAATGGAGGTGCCGACGCCGAGGCGGCCGAGGACGTCCTGCGGCAGGTCATTGGAGGCGGCGAGGACGACATCGCTGGTGGGGCAGCCGAGGGGGAAGACGGTGGCGGGGTCTTCGCCCATGGCGACGATGTACTCCGCCGCGCGCTTGGTGGCGGGGAAGTGGTAGTGCGCCAGTTTGGTGATGGCGTGGCGGGTGGACTCGTCGATGGAGCCGGAGATTTCGCCGCCCTGGAGGTGGATGAGGCAGATGTTTTGATACGCAGCGGCGATGGCTGCAGCCATGGCCTCGTAGCGGTCGCCGATCATGAGCACGAAGTCGGGCTTCATGCGGCTGAACTCGGAGGCGAACTCGATGACGGCGAGGCCGATGGACTTCACCATCGTGATGGGCACGGAGCCTTCGAGCTGGAGATAGACTTCACTCTCCACGGGGAAGCCGTCTGCCTCCACGACATTGCGGGCGCAGCCGTAGCGGTCCAGCAGCATGGATCCGGCGCAGATGGTCTGCATGTCCACATCAGGCTCCTGCTGGAGCGCGTGCATGACGGGCTTCATGCGCGCGTAGTTTGCGCGGTTGACCAGGACGACGGCGATTTTCTTTTTCATGCAGATGGTTTCTTATAGCCGACGGGCAGGTGGCGTGTCTCGGCATAATAACGGGCCAGAACGATCTCCTCCGGCTCGTCGATATTCAGGAGCAGGCGCTCCACGAGGTGGGCGCGGGTGGTGGTGGTGAAGATGCGCTGCTCATCCATGAGGCAGGCGCGGGTGAGGGCGTAGCAGGCGCCATTGCGGTAGAAGAGCGGCTCCAGGGACTGGCGCTGTTTCACACCGGCACCGGCTTCGGCGTAGAAGCTGATGACGTCGTCGCTGCTGACGCGCAGGACCTTGTGCGGATGGAACTTGGTGTCCACGCGGCTGACGGTGACGGCAGAGCCGGCGTTGGTGGCGGCGAGGAGATCCATGACGCCATTCACATCCTCCGGCTGACGGAAGGGGCAGGTGGGCTCGACGATGAGGATGACGTCGTAGGTGACGCCATCGATGCGCTCCATTTCGGTGACGGCATGCTGGAGTGTCTCCACGGCACCGGCGGTGTCGGAGCTGAGCTCTGGCGGGCGAAGGAAGGGGGCATCGAGGCCGTGCTTCTTGCCCTCCTCGGCGTAGCGTTCGGAGTCGGTGGAAATGATGCGGCGGTCGATCCAGTCGCAGGCGGGCGAATTCAGCACCTCGCCGACGAGGGCGATGAGCGACCTGCCGGCAATCTGCTGCATGTTTTTGTCCGGGATGCCTTTGCTGCCAGAGCGGGCGGGCACCACGGCGAGGATGCGGCGGCCGTGTTTCATGAGGGGATGCGGATGGACTGGCCCTGAGCGGCGCTCTGACGGCAGGCGTCAACCACCTCCAGCGCGGCGATGCCGTCTGCGAGAGAGCAGGAGGGGGCGGTGCGGGTGCCGCGGATGAGCTCCAGCAGCTCCTGCGCCGCGCCCATGAACATCTCATTGCGCTCGCAGGTGAAGGTCTGGTCTTCCCATTTGAGCTCACCGGTGCGGGAGAGCTTCACGGCATTCTCCTCGTAGGACCACATGAGGGTGCCGGTCTCGCCCACGGCGATGATGTGGCGCTGATGGGGGCGGCCGATGAGGTCGAGGTGGAGATTGGCCTTCAGGCCGCCGCCGAAGGAGGCGATGACGTCCACATTGTCGTCGGCACTGATGTCGAGGTCGGAGATTTTATCGACGGAGGCCATGACGGACTGCGGCTTGCCGGCGAACCAGAGCAGGAGGTCGAGGAAGTGGCTTTCGTCCAGCAGAGCGCCGCCGCCCTGCTCCTTGCTGGCCATGAAGAAGTCCTGATAGCGCTCCCAGGGGTGCCAGTCGGCGAGGTGGGCGCTCATGACAAAGCGGATGTGGCGCACCGCGCCGATCTCGCCGCTCTGCAGTCTGCGGCGGAACTCCGCCACCGGGGGCCACCAGCGGTAGGTGTAGCCGAGGAGCACTTTGGCACCGCTGGCCTCCAGTTTGCGGCAGCTTGCGGCATCGATGCTGAGCGGCTTTTCGCAGAGAATCCAGCGGCCGCCTGCGCCTGCGGCGATGATTTGATCGACGTGAAAGGAGGGTGGTGAGGCGATGACGAAGCCATCGAAGGCGGTGGTCTTGAGAGCCTCGTCCAGATTGCCGTAGGTGGCGGCGAGGGGGCCCTCTGCGGCGGCCTCCTGCTGGCGGTCGGCGCGGGGGTCAAAGCCGCTGACGGTGCAGCCGAGGGCGCGCAGATTGCGGGCATGGCGTTTCCCGGCGGAGCCGAGACCAATGACGAGAAGGTGAAGGGTGGGGGCGCTCATCGAAGCTGTTCAGTCATATCCACATACACGTCCGGCGCGAGGTGATACTCGATCAGGGCGGGTGGGCTGCCAGCGTGCTGCCACTGCTTGAGGGCTGCGTCAAGCCCCGCTGCATCCGGGGCATCCCAAGTGGCCAGGCCCATGGCCTCAGCGACTCGCAGGAGGCGGTGGTCTGGAAGGGTGAGGGGCTGCTGGGACCAGCCGAGCTTGCGCGCACGGCCACGGATGCTGCCGAAGTAGCCGTCCCGCATGACGAGGACGAGGAGGGGAAGCTTCAAATCGACGGCGAGGGAGAGCTCGGCGAGGTTGGCGCGGATGCCTCCATCGCCGATCCACAGCACGGAGGGGCCGGGGGCGCGGGCGAGCGCGGTGCCGAGCGCGTAGCCGAGGCCTGCGCCGAGGTAGCGGCCATTGGGGGTGCCGGTGAGGTCGAGGTGGTTTTTGACGCGGAGGAAGTGCTCGGCCCAGACGGTGAAGTTGCCGGTATCGACAATGTGGGCGGCATCGGGCAGGCGGTCGGAGACGACACGCATGGCGGTGCGCGGGGAGTCCGCCCAAGAGTCCATGGACTGTGCGAGCTGGGCATGGGCGGCGGCGACTTCCTCCTGGCCCCAGCTTTTGGACTGGAGCACGTCGAAGAGTTCGGCGGCATCGGTGTCGCTCAGCCGGGCGGCGCGGGTGCCGAAGACGTTGTCCGGGAAGACGCGGCCCTCATGCATGCCTGGGGCGTCGAACCACAGGGTGCTGCCGTGAGGCGGTGCGGGAGAGAGCATCTCGCCGCTGCGCACGCCGAGGCAGATGAGCAGGTCGGCCTTGGGCAGGACGGTTTTTTCCGGGGTGCTGGGTTTGCCATCGCCGGTGCAGATGCCGGCGCTGTGCGGCAGGTGCTCGGAGAGCGCGCCCTTGGCGGCAGCGGTGGTGAAGACGGGGATATTCAGCGCGGCGAGGCGTGTACGCCAGGCGCTGCGGGTGGCCCAGGTGCCGACGAGCAGGGCAGGGCGGGAGGCGGAGACGAGCTGCCAGCGCCAGTCGGGCTGGGTGGCGGTCATGCACTGCGGCATTTCCTGCACGATCTCGGAGCGCGGGACGAGATCGGTATGCACGGGGCCGGGGCATTCCTGGGTGGCCTCGGCCCAGAGGGACTGCACCGAGCCCTCGGCCTCGCTGAAGCCATTCATGCTGCGCAGGAAGGAGGCGGCGACGTCGGGATGGGCGAGCCATTTGTGCCTGCGACCGCTGGATTCATTGGGCGGGTAGGCTTCGGAAATGGAGAGGCAGGGGTAGCCCTCGTAGCTGTTGCAGAGCAGGCCGGGGGCGAGGTTCATGAAGCCCGGGCCTTTGATGGTGACACAGGCGGCGGGTGTGCCGCTCTGGCGGGCGTAGGCTCCGGCCATCAGGGCGGCCACGGCCTCGTGGCCTGTGGCGATGAAGGAACCGCCAGCGTTTTCGATCTGGGTGATCAGCTCCAGACTGGGACCGCCACCGGGCACGCCAAAGACACGACGACCGCCAAGCGCGGCGAACTGCTGAGCAAAGGATTCATAGGCCATGCGGGGGCGGGTGTCGGAGTCGGCTGAGGGTGAGGAGGTTGGGGAAGACGATTCTTAATGGGGGGCGGGAGGGCTGTAAAGGGGCTCGTGGGGGCGTGTGATGGACTTGTTGCGTTAGGCAGGAGATGCTGCTGTGTGAGGTTCATCTTGGTGCCGAACCGAGAGGCGCTGCAAAAACGCAAAATTTCCGTTTTCCTCGCTTTTAAACAGGTTACCACCTTGGCATGAAAGTGAACTCTACGGAACCCCTCCCCAAATCAGCTCAAGTAGCGGGCCTCGGTAGATTTTTAGTTACTTGTATCAAGACCTTAAGGTTTTCAAAAGCGGATGGCTTCATAGCATTCTTCAGTGCAGTGCTCGGCACTTTGGGGTATTTTAAGCCTAGCTGGCTTCCAGCTGGGATGATCTCATTTTTTCAGGGCACGGACAGCTGGCTGCCGTATGTATTCTTCACTACAGCGGAAGTTATTTATCGTGCAGTTTCATCGCCCTATCAGGTATTCCTGTCCTGCCTAAAGCGCATCGACGAATTGGAAGCTCAAAATATCAGTTTGAATTCGGCGCTCGAGCCACACCTGTATATTTCTTGTTCACCCTCAATCGATGGCTGCAAAGCCGGCTTTGGTCATGCGGGGAACGGACGAATCTTTCGAGTTGAGGTGAGAAATAGCGGGATTTTCGAAATAAACGAATGTCGGGCAGTTCTCCTGAAGATAGAAAAAAATGGAGTAAAGTTGTGGTCTGGAGATCACATTACGCTCGCGTTTCAACCATCAGAGTTGCCGGACTCCCAATGCAAAAAAATCTCGCACGATGTGCCGTACTATCTCGATGTCGTCGGGGTCGAGGTTGGAAGTAACCGTGCATGGCGTTTTAGGCCTGGCACCAAAGAACACCATTGGCCCACAAATCCTCATTTTGATGATCTCTTTCAAGACGGTGTTGGAAATTATGCTTTCACCATTTCATTCACCGCTTCAAAAACGGCCACCATAACGAAAGAGTTTCGCTTCGATTGGACGGGAGATTTGGCTTCAGCAGAGATGCATTTGGTGTCTTAGAGTTGAGTTCGGAGTCAATCAACTTAACGCTTCGCATGAATGGCACTCGATTAAAGCGGCTTTTGACCGCATGGCAGCCGCCTTTTTAGCTGCACCAAAGTGTGGCCTATCGAAGCCCAAGTGCGAGCAAGGTTGTCCTCCGTAGCTCGTAGATAAAAGGAGGAAGCTTCAGCAAGGCTGGCCTGGGTATCTGTGCCAGCAGCCGGACAGCAAGCCCAGCGCACTTTATACTCGGTGCTCTCCAGCAGCTGCTTGCCGCCGCCTCGCTACAGACTATATGTCATAGCGCATATAAACTCACTATCCATGTCCTTAACCGAGTGCCATTCATACTTGGCATTTTTTCTCGATTTTCTGCTCGGTCAAGGCGGAGGTCGGCCAGCTCTTCGTCTAGGAGGTAAAGGTGGGCCTCGGCAGATCAGAAAATTTATAATTCACTGACAAATGTGACCTGCTTGCCAAGCAACAGAGCGATAGATTGTGCAGTGGCAGAGTTTACATTCTGAGCTGAGGTGATGGTCAGATGTGCCCCCGAAATTTTAATGCTCTGAGCTACTGATTGCAAAAGAACACTGTTTGTAGAGGCTGGTAGAGAGAGATTTGCGCCAGACTGAGCGAGGGATTGTGCGAGTAATGAGTTCATCAAGGCTGAGAAATGAAAGGTTTAACTATTGCTGAAGAGCTGGATAAATATATTAGTGGTCGGAAATAAGCGTGGATACTAATCTATATATACACGTGATTGTTGTTACAAGCGGCTGATGATTGTGTCGCTTCTATGACTAATCTGCATGCTGTGTGTTGCAGGGCGGATTCCACTTGCGAATCAAATCCTTCTCCTCTGCGAGCCTAGCTTCCTCATCCGCTTGGGTGTGAGCGTGTATATGAGTGGCCCCATTCCGATCAATGCAAGTGTTGTCATTTGCATGTTCTCCCAAGCGACGGCTCAGATCATTTGTTTGTCCGATATATATCGGTCTCCATTTGCCTGGGGAAGATTCCTTGGCAAAAATGTAGTTTCCAGCAGATTTGGTAAAGTTTGTTTCTATTGGATGGATCCAATATTTGAATTTGGCGCCCGATTCGCCGGTCCAAAGGATAGTTGGTTCTTCTGGCATAGACTGGACGTGTAACAAAGGTATTTAATATGTAAACGCTAAATTGCCTAATATAAATATATTATCAAATCATGATTTGATGTTATGAATTGCTCGCCAGGCTTCCGCTCAGTCCATCATTGCGGCATTCTGCTCCATAACCAAGGGCTCGCATCGCCAAGAAAAAAGTCGCTCGCTATGCCAAAGAAAAAGCCAAAGGGCCATTCATGCTGGTGGGCATAATTTACCTAGCACGGGCTCGCTGTTGTTGAGCTTTGCGTTGGAGGCATTGTCCAATGCAGGTTTTACAACGCGAATGGGCGCGAATAGCCGCGAATTTTTTGGAATCCGGAATTCAGAGGGGGCCTTGAGAAGGCTTGGCTAATGACACCTGGGGCTCAGCCCTGCGTGGCGAAGAAGTCGCGGATGCGGGTGGCGGCGAATTTGAGGACGATGTCGACGGCGTCGGGGCTGAAGCCGCCGATGTGGGGGGTGATGAGGCAGTTGTCGTGCTTTTGGGCGTACTGCCAGATGCGGCTGGTCTGGATGGCGGGCTCGCCCTCAAGGACGTCGGTGCCGTAGCCGCCGAGGTGGCCGCTTTCGAGGGCCTGGAGGAGGGCGTCTTCATCGCAGATGGCACCGCGGGAGGTGTTGATGAGGATGGTGCCGGGGCGGATGAGGGTGAACTCGCGTGGGCCGACGAGGCCGCGGGTTTCATCGCTGAGGTGCACGTGGATGGAGACAGCGTGGGCGTTTTGCAGGAGGGTATCGAGGTCGGTGCGCTCGATGGTGGCGGGCCATTCGGTCTCGGGGAGGTAGGGATCGTAGCCGATGACGCGCATGCCGAAGGCGGTGGCGTAGCGGGACATCCACTGGCCGATGCGGCCGCAGCCGATGAGGCCGAGGATGCGGCCCTTGAGCAGCATGCCGGGGAATTTTTCACGGTCCCAGAGGCCGGCCTCGACATGGCGATTGGCGGCACGGAGGTGGCGGGCGCAGGCCATGAGGAGCATCCAGCTCAGCTCGGCTGCGGGAGTGAGTTCATTGAGCACCTGCTTCTGGCCTTTGAGGGTGAGCAGGGGGATGCTGCGTGCGGCGAGGGCCTTGGAGTCGATGTGATCGGCGCCGGTGGTGGCGGTGGCGATGAGCTTCAGATGCACGGCGGTGTCCAGCTCTGCCTGACGCAGGGGCACCTTCATGGAGGCATCGAGAATGGCGTGCACCTGAGGGAGCAGGGGCAGCACGGCGGCGGGGGTGGTCTCCGGGGCGAGGACCTGCCAGCCTGCGCCGAGGGTGGTGGTGACGGCGGCGGTGCCAGAGGCGGGACCGAGATAGAGGGCGGAGAGGACGGTGGACATGGATTAATCCAATGGTTTTACCACGGTGATGCCGTCGCGGGTCATTTTTTCCGAGCGCTTCTTGAGCCAGTTTCTGAAGCTGCGCTTTTTCCAGCTGCGGATGAATTTGGAGACAAAGTCCTGACCCTGCGGAGGGCAGGGGCGTGGCGAGGCGCTCAGCGGCACGTTTTCACGCTTGAAGAAGTCCAGGGTGGAGGGTTTCCAGAAAAGGCCCTTGATGGACTCCTGGTAGGTCAAGAGCGGCGTGCCTTGCGGGCCGATGTAATAGTGACCGCTGTGGTCTTCGCGGGCGAGCTGCTTGGCCCTGCTTTCCGCCTGCCAGATGTTCATGCCGGGGGCATTGGCGACGGCCTGCAACTGAGAGGCGCTCCACATGGTGGCGTTGAGGCCGACGCAGGGCGGGTCTGGCAGGATGGCGTGCCAGGTGGTGCCGGGGACGGGGGTGCCGTGCTTTCTAAACTGATCAAGGCCGAGGTAGCGGGCGCCGAGCTGGCGGAAGCGCTGCACGGCTTCCAGCACGTCTCGGGTGATGACGGGCTGGTTGAGGAAGAAGTCGTCCAGCAGCATCAAGAGCACATCTCCCGGGACCTGCGGCAGGGCGGCGCGGAGGTTGTCCCCCCACTGATGATCGTCTCCCACCTTGATGGTGTGGACGCGTGGATCGTCGTAGCTGAGGTGATTGGACAGCAGGTAGATCGGCGCGGGAATGTCGGGCCAGTACTTGAAGAGGAAGTGGAAGAAGTAGGGCCAGGTGTCAGAGTAGAAATCGCACGAGGGCACGACGAGCGTGAAGGCGCTGTCCTGCGGAGTATCTGTCATGGTGGCGCGGAAGGGTTACTCAATGACGCAGTAGCAGGTGCGCGAGGTGTAGGGCAGGCGGCGCAGGGAGATGTTTCCGAGGCCGAGAGCTTCCATGACGGCGAGTGTCTCGCCGGGGGTGGCGTGCTCGTTGAGTTCGTCGAAGCCGAGCACGCTGCCTTTGGTGAGGCGGGGCTTGAGCAGTTCGAGGCACTTTTTGGTGGGGGCGTAGAGATCGAGATCGAAGTAGGCCAGCGCGACGATGGTCTCCTGATGCTGCTCGAGATAAACGGGGAGGGTTTCGCAGACGTCTCCCTGAACGAGTTCGAATTTGCGGATGTGGCTGAGGGGATTTTCCGCCTCATGGAATTCCAGGATCTTGGTGAGGTATTCCTTGTAGCCGTCGGTGACGGAGTAGCCGCCTTGGCGCATGATGCCGCCGTCGCCGTCCTGGTTTGCGGTGTGGGGGAAACCGGCGAAGGTGTCGAAGGCGATGATTTTGCGATGACGATGGAAGGGCTCGTAGATGCCGCGCAGGGCGGCAAAGGTGGCGACGTTCTGACCCCAGCGGGTGCCGAACTCCATCACGACGCCTGGGAGCTCGACGATCTTCTGGTAGATGAAGTCCATGAACTTCAGGCGCGCCCAGGTCTTGGAGCTGAGGAAGAGGCCCATGTTGTCCATGCGCTCCTCCGGCGGGATGGGGCAGTTTTCGATGAGGCTGGTCATCGCCTTGCGGCGTTCACGCTCATCGGCGGAGGCGAAATTGACGACGTTGAATGAATCGCTCATGGAATGGCTTTAGGGAAACACTGATTTAACACCGCGAGAGATTGGAAGACCGCAGAGAATACATTCAGAGTCTGAGTTTTGTGACGTGCAATTCTGTGCAGTGAGTTTTGTTCAGCGCTTTCTCAGCGGTTGGGGGACCAGACGATGAGCGAGTGGCCTTCGATGAAGAAGCTGCCGCTGTGGACGCGCTGCTTGCGGTGGATGGTGAGCCTGCCTTCGCGTTCGAGTTCTTCGAGGCGCGGCAGGTAACCGCGGAGGTAGTTGCGCTTGTTGGAGTACAAGACGGAGAGCTGGTCGTGGAGGTCGTCTTTTTCGAGGACTTCGTCGATGGGCTCAAAGTGGACGACGAGCTCCGGCTTTTTGCGCAGCATGAACTGGATGAACTCCTCATGGCGGGGGCCGACCTGCTCCAGGGCGGCGACGCTGTAGGCGACGCTGTTTGGCAGGAACTCCAGCGTTTCGTCGGGGTGGTAGAAGTCGAAGTTGCGGCCTTCGAGGTTTGGGTCGATGCCGCTGGCGGCCATGCCATTGAGGATTTTCTGCGAGGCGGTGGTCCAGTCGAGGCCGACGAGACGGGCGGTGGGATTGATCTTGCGGGCGCGCAGCAGGTGGTAGCCAGGGCCGCAGCCGAATTCATAGATGCCGGCGGCGTCCTTCATGTAGCGCTCCATGGCGTACTCGACGAGGAGGCAGATGATGCGGTAGTCGAAGGATTCGGAGACTGGACGCACCCAGCGGCGACGCCAGCGTACGATGGGGTGCTTGCCAAAGTAGAGAGGCACAGCGGCATCAGGATTGCCGGTTTTGCAGAAGATGTCGAAGTTTTCGCCCCAGCCGCGCTCCCAGTCGCCGATGCGGTGCTCGCCAGCGACTTTGATTTCGGGATTCACCAGCGCGCGGACGGCTTCGAGAATGTATTGGTCGCGTTCCTGGGGGGTGATTTCGGTGAAGCGCAGATCGAATTCGGCGAGGCGCTGTTTGAGGCGCTCGCTGACCGGCTCGCCCAGGATGGCTTCGAGGTCGGCGGGCTGGATGGTTTGGACGGTCATTGGCGGATGTTGGGATAGTTGGCCTTGAACCACTCGACGCTTTTTTCGATGCCTTCGTCGAGGGGGGTGAACTGGAAGTCGGGGAGGTAGCGGCGGAGCTTGGTGGTGTCGGAGGGCTTGCGGAACTGGCCATCGGGCTTGGTGGGGTCCCAGATGATCTTGCCGGTGAACTTCATCTTATCCGCGACGATTTCGACGAGCTCCTTGATGCTGCGCTCGATGCCGGAGGAGAAGATGATGGGATCTTCTTCGCGGTAGTGCTCCAGCGCCCAGAGGGCGAGCCGGGCGATGTCGTCGACATAAACGAACTCACGGAGGGGGGCGCCGCTGCCCCAGGCCGGGAGGTCAGCGCCTTCCTGCTGGCGCAGGAAGCAGCGGTGAATGAGGGAGGGGATGACGTGGCCGCCTTCCAGCGCGAAGTCGTCGCAGGGGCCGTACATGTTGGTGGGGATGGCGACGATGAAGTCGCAGTTCCATTCCTTGCGGTAGGCGGAGCTCTGAACCTCGAGCATGCGCTTGGCATAGGCGTAGCCAAAGTTGGAGGGATGAGGTGCGCCGTTGTGAAGGTTTGTCTCCTTGAGCGGGTATTCCGTCTTGTCTGGAAACACGCAGGTGGACATGAAAGAAATGAGGCGCTTCACGCCGGTTTTACGGGCGGCTTCCAGGACGTTGAGGTTGATCAGGATGTTGTGCCGGAAGTATTCGCCGGAGTGCACGCTGTTGCTGCCGATGCCGCCCACCACGGCCGCGCAGTGGATGACGTACTCGGGCTTGTGGGTGCGGAAGAGGGCGGCGGTGGCCTCAAAGTTGGTCAAATCAGCATCTTCACGAGTCAGATACACCGCACCTTCCTCGCCCAGGAGACGGCGAAGCGAGGAGCCCAACATGCCGGCGCTGCCGGTGACGAGATAACGAGCCATAGATCAATCACGCAGCCGCTGGTTGTTCCCGGCGGTGCCATGCGATGGTTCTACGAAGTCCCTCGTCAAAGTCAACGTATTTAAGGGGGCCGAACTCCCGCTCGTACAGGCCCATATCCAAGCCTACTTCAGCAGGTGCTCCTTCGAGCGGCCGGGCTGTTTCCGGCAGGCGGACCGGGACACCGAGCTGGGCACCGATTTTTTCCGCCACTTCGCGGATGAGCAGCACGCCCCTGCCGCCCACGTTGTAGATGGGCTCCCTGCCTTCCAGCACGGCGCGCAGCATGATGCGCACGGCATCTGGCGCGTAGCAGTAGATGCGGCGGGCATCGCCATGATCCATCATGGTGATCTGTCCCTGCCGGAGGGCTTTTTCGATGAAGGTGTAAAGCACGCGGCGGTCATGGGAATGAGCGCCGGGGCCATAGGCAAGGGCGAGGCGTCCGGAAACGGCATGAATGCCGCTGGCGCGCGCTGCATTGCAGGCGGCCTCTCCGCAGCGCTTGCCCTCGATATAGCAGGCGCGGGGATGGGTGGTGTTGGTGGTGCCGATGCGGTCTTCGCTATTGGGCTCGCCAGCGGGGAGGCCGACGTAGAGCTCGCTCGTGCTGACGAACAAGAAACGCCCGCCGGAAGGGACCTTGTCCAGCAGATCGAGCGTGGCTTCGGTGTTGAGGCGGATGGTTTTGCCGGGGTTTTCCAAGAAGCGCCCTGGCTGGCCGTAGCCGGCGGCATGCAGGATGACCTCCGCCTCGTCCAGGCTGCGGCGAAACGTGGGGTCGGTGAGGTCTCCGCGGCGGATCGAGATCTGCGGATGATCGAGCATCTCGGCGATCACACCGGTCACCGGGCTTTGAAAGGTCACCTGAAGGCGCAGTTTGGAGCCTTCGTCGATGAGGCGGCGAAAAGCGGCGGCCATGTGAATGCCCACGACGCCCGAGGCACCGGTGAGGAGCACGCGGCAGTCCTGCAGGGGTTCGCGGGGGACGCCCTCAAGGGCGATGCCGGCATCTTCGTGGAAATAGGAACTAGACATGGAGGAGCTCGTCGTAGCGGGCGCGGATGTCCGCGGGAAGCAGGCCGCAGGCGCGGTCGTGGTAATCGGCGTGGCCGTAGGAGGTGAGGAACTGGCGAGGCACGCCCATGCTGCTGAGTGCGATGCGTTTGCCACGCAGGGCCTGTGTGATGCTGGCGGTCAAAGTGCCTTCGTAAAACGGCTCCACGCAAAGGATGCGTCCATCTCCGGCGTGCTGCTGGAGGGTGGAGGCATCGAACGGGGTCACTGTGGTGTAGTAGAGGATGGTGGCGTCGGTGCCGTCGAGGGCTTCGAGCACACGATCGAGGAAGGGGCCGACCGTGACGACTGTGGGGCCTTTGCCGCTGCGAATGACTTCGGCTTTGCCAAAGGTCACAGGAAGAGCGCTGCGATTGGAGCGCTCGGAGAGGCGGTAATAGGTGGGGTGACCGCTGGCGTAGGTCTGGGACATGAGGGCGTCCAGCTCGGACGGATGTCCCGGCACGATGATCTCCACACCGGGCACGGCTTGCATGAGGGACACATCCCCGGGGCAGTGGTGCGAGCAGCCGAGGGCCGCATAGTCGTAGGAACCGCCGACGGAGACGAAATTGCCGCCGAGCTGCTGGTAGCCAAAGTCCACCTTGATCTGCTCGAAGGCGCGTTCGACGACGAAAGGCGCGATGCTGTGAAAGAGCGGGATGAAGCCTTCTTTGGCGAGACCCGCGGCGACGCTGACGGTGGCCTGCTCGAGAATGCCGATGTTGAGGACCCGCTGCGGGTGTTTTTTGAATGCGTTGCGGAAGGCGAAGACGCCGATGTCTCCGAGGAGGACGACGACGCGCTCGTCTTCGTCCAGGAGACGTTCCGTGGTGGTGACAAACTGCTTTCTCATGTCAGTTGGGCCAGCAATGCCTCCAGTTCTTCCGCCTTGGGGGCCTTGTGATGCCAGGCTGGATTGTTTTCCATTTCTTTGCAGCCATGTCCTTTGATGGTGTTGGCGATGATGGCGCGCGGCACGCTGCCGCCACGAGGTTCGAGAGCGGCGCGGATCTGCTCATGGTCATGGCCGTCGATCTCGGTGGTTTCCCAGCCAAAGGAGCGGAACTTGGCGCTCAGGTCGCCAAGCATGAGTGCGCGGTCGCCAGAGTGGTTGTAATCCACGATGCAGGTGAAATTGCCGAGCTGGTGGTGAGCTGCAAGGAGGGCGGCCTCCCAGACGGCCCCTTCATTGCATTCGCCATCGCCCACGATGCAAACGACGCGAGAATCGGAGGCGCGGATTTTCAAACCGAGGGCCATGCCTGCGGCCATCGGCATGCCGTGGCCGAGGGAGCCGGTGGAGGCCTCCACGCCGGGGACTTTACGTGAGTCGGGGTGGCCGCCGAGTCTGCCGCTGGAGGAGGCGAAGGTGTTCAGCTCCTCTTTGGGGAAGAATCCGCGCTCTGCCAGGATGCCGTAGATGCCGAGGGAGGCGTGTCCTTTGCTCAGCACAAAGCGGTCGCGCTGCGGGTCCTGCGGCCGGGCCGGGTCGTGGCGGAGGATGCCGTGATAAAGCACATAAAGGATGTCGAGAATGGAAAAAGCGCTCGCGATATGCCCCTCCCCGGCGGTGCTGGCCGCGCGGATGATGTTTTCACGAATGCCTCGAATTTGGGCTTCTATACCAGGTTGATTCACTGTGGCGGATACAAAGCCAGCGTCTTTCATGCGGCAAGACGAAATCGCGACTGAATGGCTGAGGTGACCTCGGCCACGGAGATGGCGCTCATGCATTTGACGATCTGGGTCTTGTCGCAGGCGAGCTCGGCACCACGCACGGCGATGCAGGCGCAGTCGCGGTGGAGGACGGTGTGCTGGTCGCCAAAGGGCCGCCAGCGCCTGACCTGGGAGGGGCCGAAGAGGATGAAGGCGGGCACGCCCACGGCGGAGGCCATGTGGGAGGGGGCGGAGTCCATGCCAAAGAAGAAGCGGGCCTGACGCATGAAAGCGGCGAGGTGGCGCAGGCGCATGTCTCCGAGGCGGGAGAGGCAGGGCTGGCGCACGAGGCTGACGATATTGCGCGCGCGTTTAAGTTCGTCGTTGGAAGGGCCGCAGGTGACCACGGGCTGCCAGCCCTGGGTGGTGAGCCAGTCGATGACCTCGGCCACGCGCTCGTCGTGCCAGCATTTGAAAAGCCAGCGCGAGGTGGGATGGACGACGACGAGTTTTTCCAGTGAAACCTGGTTTGCCGCCAGCCAGTCGCGTGCTTCTTGATCTTCAGCTGGCGTGGGCGGGAAGTCGGGATGGATCTCGTAATGCGGGATGCCCATGCGTGTGAGGAACTCGCGCTCGTGCTCCATCACGTGGTGGTTGCGGTCGGGCTTGCCGCCGTAGTCGGTGAAGATATGGGGCTTGAGCTTGGAGCCTGCGGTGACCTGGATGGCCCAGCGGCGGCTGGCGCGGCTGAGGGCGGCGTACCACATGGCGCGGTCGCTCCAAGTAAAGTCCACCACGAGGTCGTAGCCGCCGGAGGCCACGGCGCGGGCGACGCGAAGCTCATCGCGCACACGGGCCAGGCCCTTCAGTTTGCGGGGGGATTCGATGACTGAATGAATCCAGTCAAAACCAGCGATGAGGTCGCGGCTGCCGGGGGAGACGATGACGTCCAGCTCTGCGGTGGGAAAGGCCTGGTGCAGGGCGCGGAAGGCGGGCACGCCACAGATGACATCGCCCAGATGCTTGTTCTTGATCGCGAGTATGCGTTGGGGCTGCCAGGAACTGCTCACGGTGTGTCGCGTTTGAGCCTTGCCGCCTCGGGTTGTTCCAGAAGGCGGTCCAGCAGTGTGATGAAGCGTTCTTCCGGGAAATGCCAGTTGCCGCGTGAGGCGACGTTTTCGCCCGAAATAAAGGAGATGGCCTGATTGCCGCACATGCGTGCCAGCTGGGTGCCATGAGCCGAGGAGTAAACCTGCTGGGTGGTGGTGCCCGGGACGAGCATGGCCAGCAAGGTGTTCTGGCAGAAGAGCACATTGCAGAGGCCCTGGCCGATCGGCCCCATGACGAGAGGTGCAGCGCGGAACATGCCGATCTGGTCGGGCAGCGAATGTTCGCCCAGGCGTATCACATCGACGGGGCCAATTTTGCTGCGAAGGATTTCCACGATGCGCTCTTCATTGAGCAGTTGTTTGTCAGGTGCATCACGCCGGGTGACGAAGAGCGGGCGGCCGGGGCCGTCTTTGACCGGGTAGCTGGCGGCGCAGTCTGAAAGCTCGGCGTAGAACTGAGGCGGGCAGAGACCCGGCTTTCCATACAGATTGGGCACAAAGATGAGGTCATCCACCTGCATGGTGCCGCGGGTGCCTTCGATGATTTTGGATGGATCCAGCCCGGCCCAGGTGATGTAGCGTGCCTGCCAGCGCGAATGGCCGGGAGCCACGAGCAGGCGGTAGTCCGGCAGGGAGCGCAGGTAATCCCGTGCCGCCATGAGACGTGGCAGATGCTGAAGCATGAAGTGGCCGCGGTTGTCGTGATTGCGGCCTGTCAGGTGAAAGACGGGGCCTTTGATCCGGGTGGCTCCGAGTTTCAAAGGGCGTGAAATCTTCAGCTTCTGCAGGTCGTAGGGCTGCACCCAAGGGGTGAAGAGGCTGCCATCCTTGAGGAAGACCTGCCCCTGGTCTCCGGTGAGCCAGACATCACGCAGCCGGTATAGTTCGGCGGCGGGCCAGTCAAAATCAAACGTGGCGTTTTCAGGTCCGTTGACGCGGATTTCCAGGGGGTTGGTATCACTGCGACTGCCAGCCGGGATCATGACGCGGTGCTCCTGCAGTCCGGCCGCCGTCTCTCCCTCCGCCGTCTTCAACCTGCCTCCTGCCAGTCTAAGGGCCAGATTGTATGCATCAAGGATGCTGCGGGAGACGGATTTCATGAATGCGGGCCATCTCTAACGTGAGTGATGGGGGTGTGCAAATCAAATGCCCTGGGCAGCGGGCAAGGTGTGTGGTAGGCTGTAAGCGTGTGTGCGGAGGAGTTTGAACGAGGATGTGAGAATGCGGGCGGGGCGGCGTGGACTGGCTTTTTGGTTGAAGACGAATGACTCCTAGTGTTTGGGTCATCTCATGATCATTTTGCACAATCTCAACAAGGCTGACGCCAGCCCTGCTGCGCGAGCTGTGCCGCAGGTGCCGGGAAAGGGCTGTCGGCGATGAAGGTGGCGCACGTTTTCGTGACCATGCCGGTGGGCGGTGCTGAGGATCTGGTGCTTTCCATCATCAGGCATCCCACGCCAGAAGGGCGGGCAGAGGCCGTGTGCATTCGTGACCTGGGAGTGGCGGGTGCGGCAGCCGTGCAAGACGGCCTGCCGGTGACGCTGCTGCCTCTGCTGAAAGGAAAGGGCAAGCGCTTCAGCCCGGCGGCCGTGTGGAAGCTTTCCCGCTGGCTCAAGCGGGAGCGTTTTGAAATGGTGCACACACAGGTTTACAATGCCCACGTCTATGGCGTGCTGGCAGCCTGGCTGGCGGGCATTCCCTCGATCATGCACCATCAGAAGACGTTCAACCGTGAACGCCGCCGCCGGTGGTGGACGATGCGGGCGCTCTCCTGGCTGGCGGCCAGACAGGTGACTCTGTCCGAACAGACGCGCGGCGATGTGATGCAGGCGCTCGGCGTCTCCGCTGACAAAACCGCCGTGCTGCCGAACTTTGTGGATGGCAGCGTCTATACACCACCGCAGGATCGTGCCGCACTGCGTGCCAGCCTGGGGCTTCCCGTGGATGCTCCGCTGGTGGGCGGCATCGCCTCCCTGAACTCGCAAAAGAACCACGCCGCCACCGTGCGCATGATGCATGGCTTGCTGCAGCGGCTGCCGGAGGCGCGGGGGCTGATCTTTGGTGAAGGGCCGCTGCGCGGTGAACTGCAGGCGCAGATCGACTCTCTCGGAATCGCCGGGCGTCTGACGCTGGCGGGCAACAAGCGGCCGGTCGTACCGTGGCTGCAGGCGCTGGATGTGATGCTGCTTCCCTCCACGTGGGAAGGCCAGCCGCTGGTGATCCTGCAGGCGCTGGCCTGTGGTGTTCCCATTGTTTCCAGCCGCATCGAAGGAAACACAGCCGTGCTCGGCGAGGATGATCCCGGGATGTTTGATCTGGGCGATGACGCCGGCTACACAGACCGTGTACATTCCATCTTGACTGACCCCTCGTTCCGCCTGTCTGTGGTGCAGCACCAGCAGCGCATTCAGGCGGCCCAGCCTACGTTTGTGGATTTCCTGCGCCAGCTTGACTGCATCTATCAAAAAGCCGTTTCCGAAGGCTGATCCTATTTTCTTTTCTCATGTCAACACCGCTAAGCAAAAGTGAAATCGCCGAGGGCTATGATGAGATCGCGGAAAAACTCGCGATGTCTCCCAAGTTTTACCGTTTGTGCGCGAGTCTGGCAGCGCCGCTGCTGCCTGCACAGGGTGCCGTGCTGGACATCGGCTGCGGCCAAGGCTGGCAGCTGGCTGAAATTCGCAAGCTTCGTCCTGAGGCCCGTCTTTTCGGCATGGACATCTCTCCCAAGCTGGTAAGCCTGGCACGCGAACACGTCCCCGGAGCGCAGGTGGAGACTGGAGACGCTGACAAGCTGTCCTATCCTGCGGACTCCTTTGACGTCGTCGTCATGACGGAGGTGCTGGAGCACCTTTCCGACCCTGTGCTGGCACTGGGCCAGATCCGTCAGGTTCTGAAATCTGGCGGCTGGATGCTCATCACCGTGCCGAATCGTGACTGGTTCCGCTATGAGTGGTACCTGAACAACCGCCGCCGTTACCAGCCGGTGGATGATCAGTGGTACCGTGTGGCGGAAATCACGGGATTCATTCAGCAGGCCGGCTTTGAGTTGAAACGGATTACCGGCGCGGAGAATTTATACTTTGGGGGCGGTGTGCCGAGATTGCTGGAAAAGCTGGCGCTCAAGCTCTGCCCGCCTTTGCAGCGGCGGATGAAGCGTGCGCTGTATCTTGCCCGCAAGCCTTTGGCTTCCTAGCCCCACCTCTGGATGGAAGACCCACTGAACCAGGAAACATATGGTCTGCTCGACAGCGGCGGCGGACGCGTGCTGGAAAAGCTCGGCGCGCTGGTGGCATCGCGCGGCTGTCATGCGGCGTGGTGGCGGCGCAAGCTGCCCGCTGCGGAGTGGCGCAAGTCGGTGGAGCTGAAGAAAGAGCTGAAGGAGCCGATGAAACTGCGGATCGGCACGCTACGCTTTCTGCTCTCAGCGCAGGGTGGCGTGCGTGTGCTGGCACCGGAGCTGCAGGAGCTGTGGGCGCAGACCGGGCAGATGTGCGCGGCTTTTACTGAGCAGCAGAGGCGACCGGCGCGTGTGCTGAACCTCTTTGGCGGCAGTGCAGGCGGATTCACGCTGGCTGCGGCACAGGCGGGTGCGGCGGTGGCGCATGTGGAGGCCTCTGCGGATGCCATCAAGCATGCGCGCGAGCATGCAGCCATCAACACGCTGGCGAATCGTGACATCCGCTGGGTGGTGGATGATCCGGTGAAATTTGCGCAGCGCGAACGCACGCAGGCGGGGCGCTATGATTTGATCATCGTGGACCCGCACACACCGAAGGACGCCAAGCGCGGCTTTGAGCTGGAGCGGGATCTGGGCGCGCTGCTGGCGACAGTGAGCGGCCTGCTGTCTGACAAGCCGGTGGGAGTCCTTTTGTGCTGCAGGCAGGGAGCGGTGTCTCCCACCACGCTGAAGCATCTGATGCGGCAGGAGTTCAGCATTTTCGGCGGCAGTGTGGGCGGCGGAGAGATCCTGCTCAAAGGGGCGGAAGGCGTGCCTGAAGTGCCGTGCGGCGTGTATGCCACGTGGCGCAAAACGGCGTGACCGAGGCGAAGTGAAGCAGAGCCAGATTGTCGGGATGGCTTGAAGGTATTTGAATATACCTTCAGTGGCGGGCTGTGAGCGTGGGAGAACCTTTGAAGCTGGAAACGTCAGGGATGCGTTGATCGGCCAACCAGTTTCTTTTCGCAAGCCCATGAAAATCAGTCAACAGGTCCGTTCAGACTCAGGAGTTACCCTGGCTGAGCTGCTCGTTGTGATTCTGATTCTAGGGATTCTGGGTACGATCGTGGTGCCCAACATGGGGTTTCTGACGGTGGAAGCGGACAAGGTGAAAGACAAACGCAACGCTCAGAACATCATGCTGGCCTACAGCACCGGAGTGGCGGCGGGAGTGAGCTGGCCAGCAGGAGATGTAGCCACGCAGGTGGCGGCCGTGATTGTGGGGCGGAAGCCAGCGGGGGGACCGATGGCCCGCATGACGTTTCAGTCGGCGGTCGGTGTCGATGATGTGGCGGCCACGTATCAATATATTGGAGTGCGCAGCACCGGGGAGCTGTATTTTGACTCGACAGGCGGACAGAGCACGAGCGGGCACTGAGAAGACAGAACGAGATAAGCTCAACTCAGCGTTAAAAGCTGCGTGTGGCGGCGTTTGTAGCTGCTTCATGAAATACTCCGTCTTTTTTTCCCTGTCTCTGTGGGTGGTGGCTGCGCAGGCGCAGCTCAGCCCGAATGGCGCCACGGCCTCGTTTAAAGGCAGCCTGCCGCCGAAGCCCACGGCGGCGCTTTCCGCCGAGCAGGAGGCGGGCCTGGCCAAGGAGCTGGCGGAGGTGACTAAGGCTTTTGAGGCGGTGAAGAATCACCCCCGTGCGGCGGATGCGGACATCTTTCTGAAGGCGGTGCGCTATGCGCTGGAGTTTCACGAGTGGTATGACAAGAAGCCGGAGGACGGGGTGAAGAAGGCCACCGCTTTGCTCGAAGAAGCGAAGAAGCGCATCGCAGCACTTGGCAAAAATGAAACGCCGTGGATGAAGGGCAGCGGGCAGAAGGTGCTGGGGTACTACTCGAAGATCGACGACTCACCGCAGCCGTATGGCGTGGAGATTCCTGAGGGGCTGGAGCTGGGTGCGGGCAAAAAGCCGGTGCCGATGTGGATCTGGCTGCATGGCCGTGGAGACACCGCCACGGATCTGCCGTTTGTGTATTCCAGGCTGATGGCGAAGAAGCCGGGGCAGTTTCAGCCGGCGGGGACGATCGTGATTCATCCCTTCGGACGCTACTGCAACGGCTGGAAGAGCGCGGGGGAGACGGATGTGTTTGAGTGCCGGGATGATGCGATCTCCCGCTTCAATGTGGATACAAACCGCGTGGCGCTGGCGGGCTTTAGCATGGGCGGCGCGGGGGCGTGGCACATGGGCGCGCATTATCCCGACCAGTGGGCCTGCGTGCATACCGGCGCGGGCTTTGCAGATGTGAAGCGCTACCAGAAGCTGACACCGGAGAAGTACCCTGTGTGGTATGAGCAGGCGATGTGGGGCGTGTATGACGTGCCTGACTATGCGAGGAATTTTTTCAATGTGCCGCTGATCAGCTACAGCGGCGAGGTGGATGCGCAGCGTGACTCCGCCGAGTACATGATGGAGGTGCTGGCGAAGGAGGACATCCACCCGCCGCATCTCATCGGCCCGGGCATGCCGCACAAGTATCATCCCGAGACGATCAAGGAAGTGCAGGCGTGGATCGAGAAGGCTGTGGCGAAGGGGCGCGATCTCTTCCCGAATGAAGTGCACATCCAGACCAAGACGCCGTTTTATGGCCGTGTGAAGTGGCTGAACCTGCACGGCATGGAGGAGAGCTGGAAGGAGGCGCGGCTGGATGCGAAGGTGGTCGACGGGCAGACGATCGAGATGAAGTCGCAGAATGTGACGCGCATTGTTTTCTATCCGCCGCCGCAGGTGCGCAAGGGCGGCGGCAAGATCAAGGTGGTCATTGATGGCACGACGCTGCAGCTCAAGGCGGGGCCGGTGGCGCCGAAGTTTGAGACTTTCATGACGCCCGGACCGAAAGTGGCGGGGGCTTTCTGCCGACTGATCAAAGAGAACGGCGTGTGGCGTGACTTTGGCAATGCGGAGCCGTTTCAGCACGACAGCCCCGCTGGTGGCAAGCCGGGCGCGCATCCGGGGCCGATGGATGCGAGCTTCCTGAAGCGTTTCCTAGTGGTGCTGCCGGATGGCAAGTCTTCCTCTGCTGCGGTGGACGCCTGGGTGGAGGCGGAGTCGGCGCATTTCATTCAGCGCTGGAAGAGCCTGATGCGCGGAGACACGCGTGTGGTGAAGGCGTCTGAGATCGCGGACATCTACGAAGCCGGGAAAACGCAGAGCCTCATCCTGTGGGGCACGCCGGAGTCCAACTCATGCATCAAGAAGCTGGCGGGTGATCTGCCGGTGAAGTGGGATGCGCAGAAGGTGGCGATGGCGGGGCAGTCGTACGATGCGAAGACGCATGTGCCGCTGATGACTTATCCGTGCCTGAAGTCTCCGGGCTTTGAGGCGGTGATCAACTCGGGCCTGACCTTCCGCGAGGCGCACGACAAGACCAACTCGCTGCAAAACCCGAAGCTGCCCGACTGGGCCATCCTGGACATCACCCAGCCGCCGAGCGCGGAAGCAGCGGGCAAGGTGGTGGCGGCGGACTTCTTTGATGATCGCTGGCAGGTGAAGAAGAAGTGAGGCGGGGGGAGTGCCGCCCTTACTGTGCCGAGCGGTTGCGCGGCATGCAGGGCGGCAGCGGGGGGTAGAGCATGTTGAGGGTGGCCTCGCGCAGCCAGCCGCGGAGGGAGGGCTGATTGACGCCGAGCTGCAGGGCGATGTTTTTGCAGCTTTCACCTTTGCGGATCATGGAGCGGGCGGCGGCTACGATGGCGGCCTTTTCTGCGGGGGAGTAACGTGAGAGGCGGGGCATGGTGCGTGAGATGGGGGTGAGAGTTTTGAGAAGCAGCAGCCCTTTAAGCAAATCCCAGCCCAGCATGGCCTGCCATGCAGTCCCCGAATCGTGCAAAGAAGACGCGTTTTGTGCAGGTTTGGCAGTCGAGGGGCAGGTGTGCCAGTGGCGCGGCTGGCAGGACAGGAGCCCGGGCGGCTACAAAAACGTGCGTGTTTCGTAGATGCGGGGTGCGTATTCATGAGGCATCTGATCCACGTCATTTCCAACCCGCTTCCATGAAAACACTCACTCGACGCTTTTTCCTTCCTGTGCTGGCCGCCACGATGGTGCTCGGCACCGCCGGTGTCCGTGCCGCCGCGAGCGGCATTCAGGATGACGGAGCCTTTTTCTCCGAATTCGCCAAGGTGAACGCCACCGGTACGATCAATGATGTCTCCAGCCGCCTGCACAAGGACATCCTGGTGCAGACGTATGCGGAGGTGCCGGAGGACGTGAAGGCCAAGGTGCTGCAGCCCAACAAATCCGCCGCCAACCGGGGATTCTCGGAATGGGCGGAGCAGATGGCCCGCACAAAGAAGGTGAACGGCGTGCTGATCCTGCTGGTGAAGCAGCCTGCGCACCTGCAGGTGGTGGTGGGCACCGATACGGCGCGCCAGGCTTTTACGCTGATGGACCGCGAGAAGCTGGTGCAGACGATGATCGCGAAACTGCGTGAGAAGAAGAATGACGACGCGCTGATCGACGGCGTGAACTTCATCGCCACCACGATGAAGTCCCACCGCAGTGGTGCCGCTGCGCCCTTTAGCTCCCGCTCCCATGTGACGCAGCAGGGCGGCAGCTCCTGGCTGCACACCATCGGCATCATTTTGCTGATCTGGGTGGGCTTCAGCATTGTGCGCGGTCTTTTCCGTGCGCTGTCTGGCGGCGGTGGTGCTCCGGTGGGCGGCATGGGCCAGCCCTATGGCTACGGTGGTGGCGGCGGCGGCTTCTTCCAGAACATGCTGGGCAGCATGTTTGGCGCTGCGGCGGGCATGTGGATGTATGACCAGTTCTTTGGCTCCCACAGCTCTGCGGCCACCTACAATCCGCAGAACTATGATTCGCAGCTCCAGGACGGAGGCTTCTCCGGCACGGATACGGACTACACCAGCTCAGGCGGCGATTTCGGAGGCGACTCCGGCAGCAGCTTTGGCGGTGGTGATTCCGGTGGCGACTTCGGTGGTGGAGGCGACTTTGGCGGCGGTGGAGATTTCTAATCTTGTCAGATGAGTCGCTATGCCAGCAATCAGGATGTGGTTCGCTTCTTTGCCATGCATGGCATCGAGGTGAGCCACGTCAGGCGTGAAGGGAGCCTGCGCCATCTGCGGGTGCAGGAGAAGGCGGTGACGCTGCCGATGGATGCCGACCCGGATGAGTGCCTGCGGATCGTGCGGGAGAGCATCGAGGATGCGGAGGCCTGAGCCGCCTGTCGCGACGGGTTAGTGAGAATTGTGGGGGAGACGATGAGCCAGATTGGCCAGACATCTGTGTGGCCTAACCAGTCGCCAGAGCCAACCACCGTTGGCGCTTTCACTCTCATTGTTGCGGTTCACGTCGCGAGTTGGCGGGTGGCGAAGCTTTTTCAGTTAGGCCACACTACGTGCGACTTATGAGCGAGAACGAATATATTTCAGAACTGCGAGCGAGGTGGCCTCGTGGTTGGTCTTCCGACCAACCCAATTTCGAGGCGACGCCAGAGACAATCGCACTTGCTGACGAGGCTGTTCGCGAATTTCCTGACTCACCGAAGCTCTGGTGTATGAGGGGCGACCTCATTCAGCTCGCATCTGAGTCTTGTCCGCACTCACTCGATGATGTGCTTGCATGCTACCAGCGTGCTACTGAGATTGATCCACAGTTTGTAGAGGCGTGGGAGTCGATGGGCCATTTTCATAGCGCCGTGCTCGACGACGAGCATACAGCACAAAGATTTTTCAATGAGGCCGAGAGATTGAGTGGGCACCATGTGGCCTAACCTTGTGTTGCAGCTAACCCGGCGGGAGTTTCGCAGTGGCAATCGTTGAGTCCCGTGCGTCGGCTCAGTGAGCATGGGGTGTTAGGCTGCTCCGCGCAGGTTAGTCTATGGCGTCAACATTATTGAGCTGGGACATCAGAGCATGTCCCAACTTTTTCAGCTTTGGCTGTCGTTTGGTGTGTGCAAGTGCAAGAGACGTTGCCGAGGATCGCGACCCTGAACTTTTTTTGAGAGGGAGGTGCGGATGATTTGCTGAGCTACATCAGGCTCAGGAAGGCCTCGCGGACTTGGGCCTGCCATTTGCTGAAGTAGGCGAGGCGTGCCTGGAGTATCTGGAGGTCTGACAGGGCCGTGGTGTCTCCGGAGCTGAGGCGGGAGTCGAGGTCGGGCAGGGTGGTGAGGAGCTGGGTGCGCTGCTCATCGACGGTGGTGCCGAGGGCTTCGAGCTGATCGCGCAACTGCATCTCCTGAGGAGCCAAGAGCGCTTTGGCCAGGGCGGAAGCGGCGGACTGACGGCGCTTGAGGAAGGAAGCTACGTTTTGCAGCGCGGGTCCGAGCTGGCTGAAGAGGGACATCATGCCCTCGTCGATGGGCACGGTGCACCAGGGCACCTCGTGGAGCTCCAGCAGGTGCTTGAGGCGTTTCTCGGGGGCCTGCAGTGTTTCGTAGGCTGAATTGATTTCAGCAGCGCGGGCGGCATCGCCACCGGGCTGGTCGGGGTGGGCGCTGCGGCTGGCCGCCAGCCAGGCCTGCTGGAGGGCTTCGTCGTCCAGTGCGGCGGCGCGCGGCAGGCCTAGGAGGGCAAAGGCGTTTGGCATGGGCGGACTCAGGCGGAGAAGCTTTCGCCACAGGAGCAGGTGACGACAGCGTTGGGGTTCTTGACCTTGAAGCCGCCGCTCTGGATGTCGTCGCTGTAATCAAGCTCGGAGCCGGAGACAAAGAGGGCGCTCTTGGGGTCGATGACCACACGCACCTCGCTGGAGGTGACCATGATGTCGCGGTTGGCGGGACCATCCACGAGGTCCATCTTGTATTGCAGGCCGGAGCAGCCGCCACCGACGACGGCCACGCGGAGGGCGCCGTTTTCAGCGCGGCCCTGCTTTTTGAGCAGGCCGAGGAGGCGGTTGGCGGCGTTGGGCAGCACCTTGATGAGTTTTTCGTTGCCTATTTTGAAACTGGGGGCGGCGGCGGTCATGGGGGAGGGGAGAGAGATAGCGCAGGGATGGAACGAAGGAAAGCAAAGCGTCGCGGAGCATGGAGGTTCCTGGCCCTGCGATCCCTGCGGAAGTCTGATCGCGTAGATGATGAGGATCTTAGCCAAGCGGACTCCACACCCTCTCAAACCCAAAGCCCCCGAAGTGCTTGGCGTTGGCGGTGGCGAAGTGGGTGACGCCGTGGTGGCGGAGGGTGAAGGCGAGGCGGGCGTCGATGATGTGGCGGAAGCCGGTAGTGGCCTTGGCGGCCCAATTCCAGAGAGGTCTGCCGACCTCGGGCTCGTAGTCGCCGAACTCCCAGACGGGATTCGTGCGGAGGGCGTCGCAGAAGGCGGTGGCCTCTTTGGCGGTCTTGGGCTTCTTGAAGACGGCGGGATTGCGGAGCTGCATGTAAAGCTCCACCAACACGAGGCCGCACAGCAGGAAGCGCTCGCCGACGATCTCCTCTTCAAAGAAGCGGCGCGCGTCTTGGTGGTGAGGCGAATCAGGATTGGCCGCGTAGAGGAAGAGGTTGGTGTCGGCGGAGAGGATCATGACGCGCTGCGCTCAAGAATGGCATCCACTTCGGGGCGCAGGCTGGCGGGATCGGTGAGGAAATCGCCCCCGCAGTCGAGGGTGGGAAAGCGCCAGACCTTCTTGGGGGCTGGCTCCTCGGGAAAGCGGGTGACAAAGTGTTCCGCCGCCTTGCGCATGACTTCCGAGAGCGACCAGTCCTGCCGTTCGGCAATCTCTTTGAGCCGCTGATAAAGCGGCTCGGGGAACTGAATCTGAGTCCGTGTCATGATGTGTTTTATACATCATGCAAGAATCGCTGTCAATTTGGCGGCTCCCGATGAGGTGGAAACGGATTCACCATCAAAAAAAGATGCCATTCATCCATGGCATTTTTTGTGGTCAGGTGAAAGCGGGATGAAGAGGGGATGCCGATCGGATTGCCACGAGCATCGGAGGAAACGCGGATGGGCTGGTTTATTTACGTGTGGTGCGTGGATTATGCTTGCCTCATCGGCGGATTTTTGAGACGAAAGAGACACAACCCCATTATCCATCCATGAGCGAGTCCGAGGTGATCCCTCTCCCCCTGCAACTCTTCACCCTGAAAGATGGCCTGGTGGCCAGTGACAGCGGTCAGGATGCCGTGAACAACTATGCCGCCGATTTCCAAGGGCTGCGCCATTTTGGCCTGAAAGTGGGCGAGTGCCTGGAGCTGGGAGCGCCCTGGATGGGCACGCTGCAGGAGGATGACTTCACGCTGAACTTTGCCTACTTTGACGCAGGCACGGAGGCCAAGGATCCCGGAGCAGGCGCACACATCGGCGAACGCATGCCGATGTTTGAGCTGCTGACACGCGTCAACGAAATGGAGGCATAACATCAACGACCATGGCCGCATCCATCACCCCTTCTCTCCGCTCCGCACTTGAGCGCCTGAAACACGCGGGCTCCGTCAACGGGCTGCTGCTGTGCTGGCGCCGGCAGATCCTGATCAATCTTCTGCCGTTTGAGGAATTCCGCGCCGAGCGGCTGCTGCAGACGCTGCATGATGCGCGTGCGCATTTTGGCAGCGGCGGCGACCGTGAGGTGAAGACCTTCTGGTTTGGGTATGAGGGGGTGTTTGTGCTGGCCCTGTTTGAAGGGGACTGCCTGCTGGTGATGCTGCACACGCATGCCTCCGAGGTGGACTTCATGCGCCGGGCCGGGCTGACGTTTCTGGATGACACGCAGCTGCTGGTGGATGCGCTGCTGAACCCGTCTCCTGATGATGATGTGAGCCGGACCGAGACGCAGCCGCTGGGTGCCTTTGAAGACGGGCTGATGACGCCGATCTCCAGCCTGACGAAGGTGATCCCGCGCCACGCGTAAGCTGGCAATGCAGGCGATTGCCATTCTATTAGCTGCCGCCTAACGGCTGAATTGTCATGTTTGGTGCAATCTAACTTTTCGCTGCAAGGTTTGCCCATACTGCGCCGAATGTGTCGGCGTCGAGTTTTCATCAACCACCCTCCGCATCCATGTCTGATCAAGCCGCCTCCGCCTTTTCCCGCCGTCGCTTTCTCAATGCCAGTGGCGGAGCCATTATCGCTCCTGCCGTGCTGACCTCCGCAGGCAGCCTGCTGGCGCAGCAGAAGGCGGACTCCAATGAGACGCTGAAGATCGGCCTGATCGGGTGCGGTGGACGCGGCACCGGTGCAGCGGCGCAGGCGCTGGGCGCTGAGTACAACGCCAAGCTGGTGGCCATGGCGGATGCGTTTGACACGCAGATCGAGAACAGCATCAAGAACCTGTCCACGCAGTTTCCTGACCGAGTGGATGTGAAGCCGGACATGAAATTCACCGGCCTGGACGCCTACCAGAAGCTCATCAACAGCGGCGTGGACGTGGTGCTGCTGGCCTCGCCTCCCGGATTCCGCCCCATGCACCTGACGGCAGCGGTGGATGCAGGAAAGCACATTTTCTGCGAGAAGCCGATGGCGGTGGATGCCGCCGGCTACCGCGTGGCACAGGCTGCGGTGGAGAAGGCCAAGCAGAAGAAGCTCAATCTCGTGGCCGGATTCTGCTGGCGCTACTCCACCAGCCGCATCGAGTGCTACAAGCGCCTGCATGACGGACAGATCGGAGACATCACCAGCATCCTGGCCACCTACTACGCCGGCCCGGTGAAGGTCATGCCACCCGCCGCAGGCCGCCCCGCTGGCATGGGGGATGTGGAGTGGCAGGTGCGCAACTGGTACAATTTCTCCTGGCTGAGCGGCGACAGCATTGTGGAGCAGGCGGTGCACAGCCTGGACAAGATCTGCTGGGCCATGAAGGACGCGCCGCCGATCAGCGTCATCGCAACGGGCGGCCGCCAGAAGAAGGCGGAAGGCGGCAACATCTATGACCATTTCCACTGCGCGTATGAGTGGGAGGGCGGCATCATCTGCCATCTGACGAACCGCCAGATCACCGGCTGCCACAACGAGGTGGTGGACAACATTTTGGGAACCAAGGGCCGCATGGTCATCGGCAAGGGGCCTGCTCCCTTCATCGAAGGTGAGAAGCGCTGGCGCTGGCGCGGCGAAGAGAAGAACATGTACGACCTAGAGCATCAGGCGCTCTTCAACGCGATCCGCAAAGGCGAGGTGATCAATGACGGCGACCGCATGATGAGCAGCACGCTCATTGCCATCATGGGCCGTGAGGCGGCCTACACCGGGCAGAAGATTCTCTGGAAGGATGAAGCGGCCGGTGGTGGCGAGAAGAAGGGCACGAACTCCTCTCTGGCCATCCTTTCTTCTCAGCAGGATCTGGCGCCTGACACGCTGAAGTTTGGCGACAGCTTTGATCCGGGCACGCAGCCGGTGCCGGGCATGACGAAGTTTGTGTAAACGAACGTTCGCGGAATTTGATGAATGAGCCCGGTGGGGATGCCTGCCGTGCTCATTTGCTTTCAGCGTCTGGCACGCAGCTCGTGGCGGAGGTGCTCCACTTCATCGAGCAGCTGTGAGAAGAGCTTGAGGCCGGAGAGGTTCATCCCGCAGGTTTCCCGCAGTGCTTCGAGGCGGCGCAGGGCGCGGAGGGTGTCGTCATCGAGCTGCGTGGGCAGGATGCCCTGCTGCTGATACTGCACGATGGTCTGGGTGGAGACGCCGCTGCTGCTGGAGAGCAGCTCCAGAGTGTAGGTGTGGGTGGTGGTACCGCTCATGGTGTCAGGCGCGTGGGTTGAAGGTGGAGGTGCTGCGCAGCTGCTCCCAGAGCCTGCGCTCGGCATCGCTGGACTTTTGAGGCAGGACGACCTGGAGCTTCACAAAGAAGTCGCCCCGCTCGGTGGTGCCGCCTTTGGGCAGGCCGCGGCCGCGCACGCGGAGGGTCTGGCCGTTTTCGCTGTTTGCGGGGATGCGGAGCTTGATGGAACCATCGAGCGTGGGCACCACGATCTCGGCGCCCAGCACGGCCTCCCAGGGGGCGAGGTCGAGCTCGTGATACACGTCTGCCTCCTGCGTGGTGAAGTCCGGATGCGAGGCATGGCGCACGCGCAGGTAGAGGTCTCCGGCCTCGCCGCCATTCTGGCCGGGCTCTCCCTGGCCGGGCACGCGGATGCGGCGGCCGTCGGTGGCACCGGGCGGGATGCGCACCTGAAAGCTGTGCGTCTGCGTCTGGCCGGTCTGGCGATTGAGCGTCTGCAGAGAGATGGGCCGCTGGGTGCCGTGCATGGCCTCCTCCAGCGTGACGAGGATGTCTCCCTCGATATCGTGACCACGGCGTGCGCGGCCTTTTCGTTTTTTGGCGCTGCCGGTGGGGATCTCCTCTTCAAAGCCCTGGGGGAAGCCGTAGCGACTGCCGCCGCTGAAGTAGCGCTCGAAGAAGTCGCTGAAGCCGGTGCCGCCGAAGTGGAACTCCTGCTCGTAGCCGCCGCCTGTGTCTGGAGGCGGCTGGAAGTCGCCTTCCTCCTGCCAGCGTGCGCCGAGGGTGTCGTACTTGCGGCGTTTTTCCGGATCGCTGAGGACTTCGTTGGCCTCGTTGATCTCCTTGAACTTGGCTTCGGCGGTCTTTTTGTCCTTGGCGGTGTCGGGGTGGTACTGGCGGGCCAGTTTGCGGAAGGCCTTCTTGATGTCGTCCGCGCTCGCATCGCGCGGGACGCCGAGGATGGCGTAGTAGTCTTTGAATTCTGCAGGCATGGTTAAACATGAATACGCTGCAGCGCGGACTGTCGTTGTGAATGATCCTGCATTCCTTGAGCAGGAGCCGCGGCCTCAGGAGGGCCAGAAGAGGATGATGGCAGCGCCGCCTGCGGCGGAGAGCAGGAGGCCGAGGAGGGCGGGTTTCACGTAGGCGCGTGCGCCAAGCGTGATGACGAAGAACATTTTGAAGAAGAGATTGGCAATGCCGCCGGTGAGGATCATGCGCCAGGCGAGGGAGGTCTCCAGATTTCCCGTGGAGACGAGCTTGGAGGTGGAGAGCGTGATGGCTGACATGTCCGGCAGACCGGAGAGGAAGGCGGTGAAATACAGGCCTGAGGAGCTGCTGTGCTGGCGGGTGTAGGCCACAACGACCAGCACCAGGGCGTAGAGCAGGCCGAGCATGACGGCGTGTTTCAGTTCTGAAGGCGGGTGCTCGCCCGAGGGCTGGACGTCCGCCTTTTCGGCGCGGTGGTGCGCCACGATGGCGATCAGGATGACCCACACCATCATGGCAGTGAGAGGAGGGAGCATCTGGCGCAGATGATCCGATGCCACGATGGACACCTCGGCAATGAGGCGAACGAAGGCCACGGAGGAGGCGATGAGGGCCATGGAGGCAAGGGAGAGGCTGCCAGTGCTGGCGGACTGGCTGCGGCGGGCGCTGCTGGCCGTGGTGGCGGTGCTGGAAACGAGGCCGCCGAGGATGCCGGCGACGACAGCCCCCTTGGTCCCGCCGAGAGATTTCTCCGCCATGTAGGCGGCCAGGCTGATGCCCACGATGAGCACGACGATGAGCCAGATGGCAAAGGGATTGAGCACGCCGAGGTAACCCATTTCGCGGTTGGGCAGCGCGGGCAGGATGACCAAGGCCACCAGGACGAGATGCACGATGGCCCGCAGATCATCTTCGCCAAAGTTTCGCACCGTCGCATGGAGGGCTTTTTTACTCTGCAGCAGAGCCATGACGCTGCCGGCGATGATGATGGCGACGAGCCGCTCTCCCAGCATGATGATCATGCCGGAGGCAAACATGACCAGCATGGCCATCTCCGTGGTGAGGCCGGTGCGCTCCTCGCGGGCGGAGAGGCTGAGCCATTTGCTCAAGGCCACGAGGCTGGCAAAGGCGATGAAGCCCGCGCCGATGACCCAGCCGCCATAGACATTTCCCAGCAGGCCGGTGAGCGCGCCGAAGAGGGTGAGCAGGGCAAAGGTGCGGATGCCCGCCACGCGGTTCTGCACCCACTCCCGCTGCAGGCCCACGAGCAGGCCCAGGCCGGTGGCGGTGCCGAGGGACAGGAGGAGTTCCGAAGTTTCGGGCAGGGTGGCTGGCATGGCTGTACAACGAAGTCTGCGGGAGACTTTACACGGACTTGCCTTCCACGCCATCCCAGTCCAAGAAAAGGGCTCCCACGCCTCCAACCATGTCCATCTGGAACTACGCCAACTCACAGCTCAAAGATCTCGTCGCCTACGAACCCGGAAAGCCCATCGAAGATGTGGCCCGTGAACGTGGACTGAAGCCGGAGGACATCATCAAAATGGCCTCCAACGAGAACCCGCTGGGCCCTTCGCCCAAAGCCATCGTGGCCATGCAGGAGGCCGTCAAAGAAGTGCACATCTATCCGGACGGCGCGTCCTGGAAGCTGCGCAACGCGCTGGCGGAGAAGTTTGGCCTGGAGATGGGCAATATCATCATGGGCTGCGGCTCCAACGAGGTGATCGAATTCATCGGCCACGCCTTCCTCAAGCCCGGGGACAACATCATCACCGCCGAGCACGCCTTCCTGGTGTACAAGCTGATGGCCAAGGTCTTTGGCGCTGACACCATCGAGGTGCCGGACCCCGGCTATGTGCACGACCTGGACGCGATGGCTGCGGCCATCACGCCAAACACGAAGGAGATCTTCATCGCCAATCCGAACAACCCCACCGGCACGCTGGTGACTCAGGAGCAGATTGACCGCTTCATGGACAAGGTGCCGGATCACGTGGTGGTGGTGTTTGACGAAGCCTATTATGAGTTCCTCGACAATCCGCCGGATACGCTGAAATACGTGCGTCAGGGACGCAATGTGGTGGTGCTGCGCACCTTCTCCAAGATCCAGGGCCTCGCGGGCACGCGCGTGGGTTACGGCATCGCCAACAAGGAGCTGATCGACGTGCTGCAGCGCACACGCCAGCCCTTCAATCTGAACTCCATCGCGCAGGCCGGTGCACTGGCCGGCTTGCTGGACGAAGAGCACCAGAACAAGACCAAGGCCATCACCGACGAAGGCCGCAACTACCTGCAGAAGCAGTTTGGCGAGATGGGGCTGGAGTACATCCCGAGCTACGCCAACTTTGTGCTGGTGAAGGTGGGCGATGGCAACGCCGTCTTTAAAGGCATGATGGACAAGGGCGTGATCGTGCGCGCCATGGCCGCCTACAAGCTGCCGGAATGGGTGCGCATCAGCATCGGCACCATGCCGCAGAATGAGCGCTGCATCGAGGTGCTGAAGCAGGTGCTGGGGAAATAGCCGCTTGTCAGCCGTCTGCAAAGACGGTAAATATGAGGCATGAGTTTCTGGGCTGAAATTTGCGCGGACAAGTCCTTGCAGGATTTGCCATACAAAATTGAGACCAATCGCTTTGATCAAATCATTATGAGTCCTGCATCCGTCTGGCACAGTGATTATCAAGGCGAGATCGGCTTTACCTTGAAGCGACTGATGCCGGAGGGAAGAATTCTGGCGGAGGCCGCCATCCAGACAACGGATGGCGTGAAGGTGGCAGATGTGGCATGGATCAGCCGTGAGCGATTTGAGCCGCACCGCCGCTCAGTCAATCTGCCCATCGCTCCTGAAATCTGCGTGGAGGTCGTTTCACCTGGAAATCATCGCTATGAGATGGCAGGCAAGGTGCAACTCTACTTTGCCAGCGGGGCTGAGGAGGTTTGGATGTGTGATGAGGAGGGGCGCATGGAGTTTTATCTGCGTGATGTTGCTGAGCCAGCAGCCAAGTCGCGTTTCTGCCCCGATTTTCCTACGCGTATTGCGGTGGATTAACTCTGAATACCGTTGCCTTGGATTCAAAGTGCCATAGTGGGCGTCCACAACCGGCACTTGTGCGGGCGGCAAATGCGGATTGAATGGCGTGTATGACGCTGAATCGATCGCTCCGGAAGGTCACGTGGAAGGTTTGTGTTCTGCCACTGCTGGCGGGTTTGCTGCCGGGTATGGGCGAGGCGCAGGTGGAAACGGTGAAGCCGGCGATCCCAACGATCGAGCCTGGGCTGGAGATGGCGGTGAAATGGCCGTGGCAGGTGCAGGCGTCTGATGCGGCGACGTGGGGCATTCCTGTGGACGTGCCGGAAGAGCCGGTCACGATCAGGGCTGGCATCCCCGTGCCGCAGGCAGATGCGAAGAAAGCGCCAGCCAAGGTGGCACCGAAGGGGCCGCCGCCGCAGATGATCGAGCACACGGTGGCAAAGGGGGACTCGCTCACCAAGATTGCGCATGCGAACGGTGTCACGATCGATCAGCTCAGGATTTTTAATGAGATGAAGAACGATCGCATCGTGATCGGGCAGATCGTGAAGGTGCCGGGAGAGCCTGACATCGCAGCGATGATCGCAGCGGCTGCTGAAGCTGAGAAAGAAGCGGCGAAGAACAAGCCGAAGGGGAAGGAAGCGGCTGAGGCGAAGAAGAAGCCCACGCCAGTGAAGGAGGAGGCACCGCCGGTGCTGATCGCCACCAAGCCACACCGGGCGCTGCCGCCTGCGGCCTGGGGGGCTTCATCGCTGGTGCTTATCCAGGCTTATCTGGACCGGCAGGGCTTCACCATCGGGCCGATCGACGGCACGGCGGGGCCGATGTATGACGCGGCCTACAAGTCCTTTGAAAAAGCTTATCCGGGGCAGCTCCATACTCCGGAGGGCCAGCCCTCGGCGGCGATGCGCTCCATCGGCGGGCCGTATGTGGAGTACACGCTCACCGCAGCGGACATGCGCTGGATTTCACCACACGACAGTGCGCCAGCCGGTGGCAAAGCGAAAGGTGCCAAAGCTGTGGAGCCGCCGCCGACCTTTGAGGAGCTGACCAAGGAGCCCTTCATGGCCTACCGCTCGGGCTGGGAGTTTGTGGCGGAGAAATTTCATGCGGCTGAGTCCTTCCTGCGCCACATCAATCCTGGGGTGAAAAATCCGAACACGCCGGGGGCGATCTTTCTGGTGCCGAACGTGCTGCCCTTTGAGATCGAGAAAGCTTTTGAGGAGCCGCTGCAGCCTGCGGCTGATCCTGCGGCGCCCGTCTCCGCCAGCGTAGTGGGTTTCAATCGCCTGATCATCCACAAGGGGGAGAAGATCGTGGCCAACATGCCGCTCTCCGCCGCACGTCCGGGATTGCGCGGGCGCAAGACGTGGAAGATTCTGGATGTCATCCCGCGTCCGGCCATGGCCAGCACAGGAGATCCCGCCGCACCGATGACGGTGCCCTACCGCCTGCATGCCGGGCCCAATAATCCTGTGGGCATCCTGTGGATCAATCTGGCGAAAGGCGGCGATCCCAAAGTGCTGCCCTATGGTCTGCACGGCACCAGCATTCCCGGTGCGATGACGAAGCAGGAAAGCATTGGCGGTTTTCGCATGACGAACTGGGACATTGCGCGTGTAGTGCGGCTGCTGCCAGCGGGCACGGATTTGAAATGGGAGTGATGCCCATCTCCGGACGAAGCAAAAAAGAAGGGGGATCATCTTTGATCCCCCTCCGGTGAGTGTGTTCGGACTGCTGGCGCTTACTTCTTGCGCAGCTCCTTTTTCTTGAGGTCGTTGTAGAGTTCGAAGGCCTTGTTGGCGTTCAGACCGCCGTGCACCACGCCGTGCACTGCCTGCATCATGGAAACAGGGGCGTCGCTCTGGAAGATGTTGCGGCCCATGTCCACGCCGCTGGCGCCCTGCTTGATGGCGTTGGCGCACATCTTGAGGGCATCAAGTTCTGGAAGCTTCTTGCCACCGGCGATCACGATCGGCACCGGGCAGCAGCTCGTCACCGTGTCGAATTCCTTCTCGGTGTAGTAGCACTTCACGATGTTGGCTCCCAGCTCCGCCATGATACGGGTGGCCAGTCGGAAATACTGCGGCGTGCGGGCCATCGCACGACCCACGGCGGTCACACCCATCACGGCGATGCCATAGCGGCTGGCGGCGTCCACCAGGTCGGTGAGGTTCTTGAGGCTCTGGCGCTCGTAAGCGCTGCCGATGAAGACCTGCACGGCCAGCACGGCGGCATTGAGGCGGATGGCTTCTTCGATGTTGAGCGCGGTGCTCTCATTGGAGAGGGGCTCAAAGCCGGGGCGGCCAAACTTGATCTTCTTGCCGTCGAGCTCGCCTTCCCACTCTTCCATGGAGCTGATCATCGAGGTGCCGCCGGAGGCACGCAGGGCGATGGCCTTGGTGGTGGAGGCAGGGATGACGGAGCGCTGGATGCCGCGGGTGAGCATGAGGCAGTCGGCCCAGGGGGCGAGGGGGAGAATGGTCTGGTCCACGCGCTCCAGACCGGTGGTGGGGCCCTGGAAGTAACCGTGGTCAAAGGCGAGCATCACAGTGCGGCCGTCCTTGGGATTGAAGACCTTGGAGAGGCGGTTCTTGAGACCCCAGTCGTACTGGTGGCAGCCCTTGAGGAAGAAGCCGGGGGCCTCCTGGGGGATGTGGGTGAAGAATTCCTTTTCCTTCTTGTCAGCAGCGCTGGTTTGGATGTCGGCCATGGTATTTCTGGGTTGCGAGTTAAACGGGCGCGCAGGATGGGCGTGAATCGCCCCTGTGCAAGCACATTGCCAGAGCTTGCAAAACCCCTGAGTCTGTGGTTCTTACCGGCCCCATGTCTGCAAATCTACTTATCTACCTTGACGGCAAACTTGTTCCTGAATCCGAGGCGAAGATCTCTGTCTTCGACCACGGCCTGCTGTACGGTGATGGAGTATTTGAAGGCATCCGCATTTACAATGGACGTGTGTTTCGCCTGACGGAGCATCTGCACCGCCTGTATGACTGCGCCAAGGCCATCTGCCTGACGGTGCCGCTTTCCTTTGAAGAGATGGAAAAAGCCACGCTGGATACGGTGGCTGCCAACAACCTGCGCGATGGCTACATCCGTCTGGTGATCACCCGTGGTGTCGGCTCTCTCGGTTTGAATCCTTATCAGTGCCCGAAGGCCAGCGTGTTCATCATCGCCAGCAGCATCACGCTGTATCCGGCGGAGCGCTATGAGAAGGGGCTGGAGCTGATCACCTGCGGCACGCGCCGTCCGAATTCCTCGGCCCTCAGCCCGCAGGTCAAGAGCCTGAACTATCTGAACAACATCATGGCCAAGATCGAGTGTCTGCAGGCCGGATGCGACGAGGGCATTATGCTCAACGACCAGGGCTTCGTGTCCGAGTGCACAGGAGACAACGTTTTCATCGTGAAGAACGGCAAGGTCTTCACGCCGCCGGTTTCCTCTGGTGCGCTGGACGGGATCACCCGCCGCGCGGTGATGGAGCTGCTGGCCGAAATGGGCAGCCCATGCACGGAAGCAGTGATGACCCGCTTTGACATCTACACCGCCGACGAGTGCTTCCTGACCGGAACCGCCGCCGAGGTGATCCCGGCTGTGAAGTATGACCGCCGCCCGATTGGCGACGGCACGCCCGGCAAGCTGACGCAGGAGCTGACCAAGCGCTTCAAGGTGCTGGCCAATAGCACGGGTACGCCCGTTACCTATAAATAAGGATTGAATCTGATGTGCCAGTTTCCGCTTGGAAACTGGCACGCTATTCGCAAATACTTCAGGCAATGATGAGCCCGAAGCGTCCATTTATCTGCCTGTGGAGAAGCCTGCTGGTTCTGGCGTGGTCCATTGCCGGCATTGGCTGCTCCAACTCGGACAATGAAAAGCCGTACAATCCGCTGAGCAGCCGTGCGTGGTGGAAGGGGGATGGCGTGGCGGGCAAGCCCAGGATCGTGATCAATCTGAGCACGCAGCGGGTGCAGTACTACAAGGGCAAGGAGCTGGTGGGGGTGTCGCCGATTTCATCCGGCCGCGAGAGCTTTGGCACCGTCACCGGGAGCTTCCGCATTCTGGACAAGGACGAAGACCACCGCTCCTCGCTGTTCGGCGCGTATGTGGATGAGAAAGACGGCCATGTGGTGCAGGAGGATGTGGACACGCGCACGGACCGCGCGCCTCCAGGTGCCAAGTACATGGGCGCCAGCATGCGCTACTTTATGCGCATCGTAGGAGGGATCGGCATGCATGAGGGGTATCTGCCGGGGTATCCGGCCTCGCATGGGTGCATCCGGCTGCCGACCAAGATGGCCGCCATCTTCTTTAAAGAGACGCCGGTGGGGACACCAGTGGAGATCGTGGGAGAAAGCGCGCTGGCGGCGACTGAGGAGGCGATCCCGATCGGTGTGGACAAGATCGAGGATGCGCAGCCTGAGGAGCCCAAATCCAAAGCCAGCAAGAAAAAGGCAGAGGCGGTGGTGGCGGCTGAAACGAAAACCGCGCAGAAGCCGAAGACGACCGTGCGGCGTGCGATTGTGGATGTGTCCAAGCCGTCCGGCTTTGGCTCCTGGTTCAAGCGCACACCGCGCGGGGCCACGATGTATCTGGCGGAGTAGGGGCAGTTGGAAGTGCGGACTATTTCACCATCACCCAGCCGACGATGATGAGGATGGGCAGGAGGACGGGAATGGAGAAGCGGGCCATGTAGGCGAGGAAGGAGGGGGCGTTGACCTTGGCCTTGTCGGCGATGGACTTGACCATGAAGTTGGGGCCGTTGCCGATGTAGCTGCCTGCGCCGAAGAACACGGCGCCGAGAGAGATGGCAATGAGGTGGGGTGCGTGCTCGGCGGCGAACTTCACCACATCGGCGTGCGAATCCACCGAGAGGTGCTCGTGACCCATGGCAGCGGCGAGGAAGGAGAGGTAGGTGGGGGCGTTGTCGAGGAAGGCGGAGAGGGCACCCGTGGAGAAGTAATACTGCATGGGCGAGGAGATCTGCACCGCCTGGCCGCTTTGCAGGATCTGCAGCGCCGGGATCATGGTGAGGAAGATGCCCACGAAGAGAAAGCCCACCTCCTTGACCGGGCCGAAGTTGAAGTCATTGGCCTCATGCACGTCCTTGCCGGTGATGAAATACGAAGCGGCGGCGGCGGCAAACATCACCAGAGCGGGGACGGAGAAGACTCCGAGGATTGTGGTCTCCTGCACGCTCTTGGGTAGAAAGACAGCGGCGAGCACCACGCCAAGCCAGACGAGGTTGTGCAACCCGCGGAAATACCAGTCCTCGTGGGCGGTTTCCATGTCGCGGACATCCTTGGGGATGCGGGCGAAATTGCGTGAGTCGAAGAGATAGAAGACGACCAGCAGGAGCGCCACCGCAAGCGCCCAGGCCTGCCAGCAGTGCTGCAGCACCCAGAAGAAGGAGATGCCGCGCAGGAAGCCGAGGAAGAGCGGGGGATCGCCGATGGGGGTGAGGCAGCCGCCGACGTTGCTGACGATGAAGATGAAGAAGACGATGTGGAAATCGGTGATGCGGAACTTGTTCATCTGGATCCACGGACGGATGAGGAGCATGGAGGCCCCGGTGGTGCCGATGAAATTGGCCAGCACCGCACCGATCAGGAGGAAGAGGGTGTTGATCGCAGGCGTGGCCTCCCCTTTGACGCGGATATTGATGCCACCGGAGATGACGAAGAGAGAGCCTACCAGCGCCATGAAGCTGACGTATTCCTGCGCGGCGTGGTGGAGCGGGTGCCAGTCGTGCTGCACCCCGGCGTAGTAAGCGGCGGTGACGGCGCCCAGCGCCACGGCCACCTTGGGGTAATGATGCTCCCAGAAATGCGCGGCAAACAGGGGCATCAGCGCGATGCAGAGCAGCAGGATGACAAATGGCGCGAGCATGCCCGGAGGGGGCAACGCGGCATGAGCAGGGGCGTTAGCGAGAAAAAGCATGGGGGTGAAAATGATTCACCCATGCTAGGCGGAGTTTCAGCAAACGCTGCTGGAATCGGCGGAAATCGGTCTGTGGCAGTAGAAGCTACTCAGGGCGGCGGTCCATGATAACCTTGGCCTTTTCCAGCTCGCCGGTGGCCCAGTCGCTGATGCCGGGCTCGTCTGCATCCAGGGAGCCGGTGATGTGCAGGCGGCGGATGTAATGCTTGTCGAGGAAGGCGACGATCTTTTCAGAGACGCCGAGGATGCCACGATGCACATGCAGCACGGGCTTCTTCTGCTTCTTGGCGGCAGTCACGGCCTTCTGGGCAAAGCCGGAGGCTTTGGCGGCGATGGTGAAGACGAGGGTGGCCTCGGCATCGCGCACATTGAACCCGATGGCATCGATCACGTTTTCCGTTTCAGACTCCTTGAGCTTGTAGCAGGCGTCCAGCGGCTCGGAGGAGCCGAGGATGCCTTTGGGGCACCAGCCGCCATGGGGAAAGGAGTGCTTCAGCGACCAGTCGAGAGTGGCGCGTTCGACACCCAACTGGGCGCCGGTGATGATGACAATTTTGAAAGGCATGGGGAGGGGTCAGAAGAAAACAGGACAGTGCCTCCGGCAAGCACGATCTCGCACTATTCGAGGTGGCGGCCCAGCATGGTTTCGAGGTTGAGCTCGACGATTTCCCCCATGGATTTGCAGGCATCAAAGCGGTGGGTGTTGTGGAAGTGGCCGAGTTCGGAGCGGAGCTGCACGACCTTTTCAAAGGGCTCCACGGCGTTGTTTTTCATGCAGTGGAGCAGCGCGGTGATGCGCTGGTGCTCGGAGAGGTAGCGGCGGGAGATGAGGCTGCGCTCCTCCTCCTGGTACTGCTTCATGGTGGGGAAGTTGAGGCAGGTAGAGCAGAGCTGCACCACGGGATTGTTCTCCTTGAAGAACTGGGGGAGGTAGAGGTTTTTGCGGCCTTCGTAGCTCTGCTGGTCGAAGTCGATGGCGCGCACGCGGTACTGCACCTCCTCAAAGTCGGGCGTCATGTCGATGACGTAGTTGTAGCTGCGCATGTCCCCGAGGAGGCGGATGAAGCAGCGCTCGCTGAACTTCACAAACTCCTTGGCCAGACGCACGCCGTTGAAATCCGGGCGGCGGAGGTAGTCGCGGATGAAGGCGTCTCCAGGCACGCCGGCGATGTGCTCCTCCACGAGGGTGCCGCTGCTGTGCATGAGGTAGTTGATGCGGTTGGGGGAGAGCAGGTGCTCCAGCTCCAGGCCATAGACACGGGAGGCGTCCGCCGTCTTTACGTAGAAGTGGTCGTAGTTGTCATTGTACTGGTTCACCACGCGCACGCGGAAGGGGCGGGAGTTGCCAAACTCGCAGTAGTCCACGCGCTCCACATAGAGGTGGGGGACGGCGTGGAAGTCGCCGGTGCGCAGGAGGGAGTAGATGCTGGTGAGCTTTGGGTAGAGCTCCTGCTGCAGCTCGCGCGGGTAGAGCACGCTGCTCCAGTAGGTGGCGTTTCCCTCCTTGTCGAAGAGCGGGTAGCTTTCGGAAAAGGCGCGCAGATCATTGTAGGTGGCGGGCAGCGAGTAGCAGCGGCCAAACTGATCCAGATAGCTGATCAGCTCTTCAGTGACCGGGATGAAATTTTTGCGCTTGGTGATCTCGTTGCTCATGCCGCTGTTGTGTCGCACTTAGCGTTCCAAGTATCAAGCGGGTAAGGTGCGCGCCCTGAGTGCCTGGGATGGCGACTGAGGAGATCGCAGGTTTGCCGCTTGATCTCCGACAGGAGGGGGCCTAATTCTCATCAACCCTATTAATGGTGAAGCTGCTAAGTCATCAACGATTGCGCGAGTGCTTGAAGCTGAGGCCATGGCGGAATCTTGGCTGGATCGCGCTGGACTACGCCTGTGTGCTGCTGGTGGCGGGTGGTGCGATTGGGTTTCATTTTCTGTGTCAGGAGAGAGGAATGAACTGGGCCTGGGAGGTTCCGGTGGTGCTGGTGGCAGTGTTTCTCGTGGGAATCCTGCAGCATCGCATCGGGCTGATGGGGCATGAGGCGTCTCACTATCTGCTGTTGCCAGACCGGAAGTGGAACGACCGGCTGGCCAACCTGCTGGTTTTTCATCCGCTGTTCTCCGAGATCGGGCTCTACCGCAAAAAACACACCGGGCACCACCTGCACCCGAATGACCCGGAAAAGGACCCTAACTTGTTTGGCGACAAGGTGGAGCGTGTGTATGCCAAGTTTCCCATGGAGAAAGGAAGCTTTGTGCGGTTTTTCTACTTCATGTTTTTCTGGCCGCCTTTTGTGCTGGGCATCCTGCAGGATTTGTTCCTGTCATTGACGACCGGAACGCGCAAAGGGAAGCAGGCTGGCGCGCCCGTCCGCCCGAAGATGGCGCTGGCCGGGCTGGGGTGGTTTATCCTGACTTCGCTGGTGCTCGTGGGCAGCACTCTGGCCGGAGTGCGGTGCTGGCCGGTGATCGGCGCAATGAATGCGCTGGCACTGGTCGTGTGTGCCTGCGCGCCTGCGCGGTGGTTTGGCGGTGAGGAACAAGGCCGGGCTGGAGATGCCAGGCTGTCTGCGCTGCAAAGGCTCGTGTTTAATGCACTGCTGCTGCTGACGCTGACGGTGCTCAGCCAGCGTTTTGGCGGCCAGGTGCTGGCGGGCTTTGTGGTGCTGTGGATCTTTCCGCTGATCTATGTGTTTCCGTACCTGATGCATCTGCGGGAGATCTACCAGCATGCCAATGCCGGGAGAGGGGAGCTGGACAACACACGCATCATGCATGTGGGGCCGGTCACGCGCTGGGTGCTGATGGGCTATGGCAATGATTTTCACCTGATCCATCATCTCTACCCGAACATCCCGCATGACCGGCTGGAGGAGGTGCATAGGGAGCTGCTGCGTGAGTCCGCCGAGTATGCCGCCGCCGTGCAGGAGACGCATGGGGTGATCCATGCGCCTGCAGGAAGGCAGAGTGTTTTGGATGTGCTGGCGCGCTGAGCGTGCAGGGTCAGCTTTTGGCAGCGTCGGCAGCGGGAGGCAGGAAGCCGGTGCTGGCGAAGTACTGCAGATAGCGGTGCATGCGCGGCTGGTCGATGGGCGGGCAGGTGATGCCGGTGCCCTGCAGGTCCTGGAGGGTATTGTGGCAGAACTGCTCTGACTGCTCCTGCACCAGCAAGGTGAGAACCTGACGCGGGATGAAGAGCTGGTAGGCGGCGATGGGATTTGGCTGGATGCCGCCTTTGCCGCCGGAGATGGCGTTTTCCCACTCCTCCTCCGGCAGCACATGGATGCGGTAGCCTTCGGCTTTGGCGAGATCGAGCAAGCGGGCAAAGCTGGGGGCGGAGGGATTGATGAGGTGGTAGTTGCGGCCTGTGCCGGTCAGCTTCTTTGAAAGGCTGATGAGTGCGGAGGAGACATAATCCACCGGAGTCAGGAGGCTGCTGTAGCTCGAGTCCGGGCCGGTGCCGGTCTCGATGCAGGTCTTGATGAAGAGCCAGATGATGTTGTCTGTGGTGCAGATGCCGGTCTGATCATCTCCTACAAACAGGCCGGGGCGGTAAACATTCACTGGGAGGCCGCGAGCGCGGGCCTGAAGGAAGAGCTGCTCGGAGACCCAGCGGCTCTGGCTGTAGCCGACCTTGAGCTTGGCATGCACCGGGAGTGGATCGTCCTCATGGATCGGGCGGTCGTCCAGGGCGCTGCTGGCGGCCAGGGCGCTGGCACTGGAAAGACAGTGCACGGGCTTGAGCGTGCTCTGTGTGGCGAGGCGGATGACCTCCACCGAGCCCTGCACATTGACCTGCCGAAGCACGGAGTAGGGAGCTACGTGATTGATGTGAGCCGCAGCGTGGTAGATGACCTCCACGGTGGAGGCGAGCTGCGCAAAGGCGGCGGGCTCCAGACCGAGCAGCGGCTGGGAGAGGTCTCCAAGCACGGGGATGATGCGGGTGCGGAAGGCGTCATCCCAGCAGCGGTAGTGCGCCAGGTGGGACTCGATCTGCTGCATTGCTGCGGCGGCATCGGCTGCGCTGATGAGGCAGTGAACCTCGGCCTGCGTCTGCTGCAGGAGATCGCGCAGCAGGTAGGCTCCGATAAACTCCTGCACTCCGGTGAGGAAGATGCTGCGCGGCTGCTGGATGCGGGAGGCATCCACGCGGTCTGTGGCGAAGGTGATGTCCCAGCGGGAGAGGTCGGCATCCGCAGAGAAGTCTTCGCCTGCTGTGGCGGGTGCAGACTCCGCCGCTGGTGCGGCGGCGGCAGGTGCGGCTTTGCCACCCGTGAGGTGGCCGAGCAGGATCTCGGTGAGCTTTTGCACCGTGGGCGTACCACCCATGAGCTGGCCGGTGGGAATGGCGATGCCCGTCTGGCTCTCGATCTGGTGGATGAGCTCCACAGCCATGAGGGAGTCGATGCCGATCTCATTGAGCGGCAGCTTGGAGTCGATCTTGGCGGGGGAGGTGCGGAGGATCTTGGCCACCTGCTCGCGGAGGAAGGTGTCGAGCAGCGTGATCTGCTCTGCAGGCTGGGCATTGAGCACGGCATCGCGCAGCCAGTTGGAGTCCTCGGATTGCTGCTGCTTGAGCGCGTCTTCTGTGGTCAGGTGGGCGTAGCGCGGTGTGGTGGCGATGGACGGAGTGAGCGCAGCCCATTTGGCCCAGTCAATACGGGAGACCATCATCTGGCTGATGGCGGGCTGCTGCATGAGGCGGCCCATGATCGGCAGGCTCTCGGCAGGCGTGATGCCGGACCAGCCGATGCGGGCAAAGTGCTCCTCCAGCTTCTTGTGACGTGCCACGTAGCCGACTCCGGCCATGACGCCCCAGTTGATCGTCAGAGCCGGAAGACCCAGGCTGCGACGGTGAGAGGCCAGGGCATCCAGGAAGGCATTGGCAGCTGCGTAGTTCGCCTGCCCCGGGCTGCCGATGATGGAGGCCACGGAGGAGAACATGACGAAGTGATCCAGCGCTAGGTGTCTGGTCTGCACATGCAGATTCCACGCGCCGTTGATCTTGGGCGCGGTGACCTTGCGGAAGCGCTCGGCATTGAGCTGGGAGATCATGCCGTCATCCAGCACCATGGCCACGTGGAAGACACCACGCAGCGGCGGATGGGAGGCGGCGATCTGGTTGAGCAGAGCGGTGACGCTGGCGGAATCGCTGGCGTCTGACTGAATGACGGTGACCTCTGCGCCCGCGGCCTGCATGGCGGCGATGCCAGCGCGTGCCTCATCGGTGGAGGCACCACTGCGGCTGGAGAGCACGAGATGGCGTGCGCCTTGTTTGACCAGCCACTCGGACATAGCCATGCCAAAGCCGCCCATGCCGCCGACCACGAGGTAGGTGGCGTCCGGCTGGAGCTGCAGTGCGGAGGCGGGCGTGTCTGAGCTGAGCGCCACGCGGGCACCCTGAACATTGAGCACCACCTTGCCGATCTGGCGCGCCTGCGTGATGTAGCGGAAGGCGGTGACCGCATCTGCGAGGGCAAAGGTGCGGTAGGGCAGGGCTGGGAGCTTGCGGGAGGAGAAGAGCTTTTTGAGGCTGCTCATCAGCGGCCGGGCATTGCGCGGATCAAGCGCATGGCCGAGGTCGATGGCGTGGTAGGAGAGGTTTTTGCGGAAGGGGAAGAGGCCCACCTTGGTGTTGCCGTAGATGTCCCGCTTGCCGATTTCGAGAAAGCGGCCGTACTGGCGCAGCAGAGAGAGGCTTTGATGAATGGCCTCGCCCGCAAGGGAATTGAGCACGAGGTCGATGCCCTCGTTTTGCGTGATGCGGCGGATGTCTTCCGCGAAGGCGAGCGTGCGTGAGTCGAGCACGTGATGCACGCCGATCTTCTTCAGGAAGGCGCGCTTTTCCGCGCTGCCTGCGGTGGCAAAAATCTCCGCGCCGACGGCCTGGGAAATGCGGACGGCAGCCTGGCCCACACCGCCGGTACCGGCGTGGATGAGCACGCGCTCGCCTTTGCTCATGCGGCCCTGATGGGAGAGCGCGTAGGAGGCGGTGAGGTAGGTGACCATCATGGTGGCGGCCTCCTCCATGGTGAGGTGGGCGGGCTTCAGGAGCACGGCGTGCTCCACGGTGGTGACGTGGCTGCCGAAACATCCGGCGGCGAGCGCCATGACCTCATCTCCCAGCTTGAACTGCGTGACCCCTGCGCCCACGCGGACGATGCGGCCTGCGCATTCATCTCCCAGCAGCATGGCATCGGCGGCCTCGGCGGGATAGATGCCGAGGGCCTTCATGACGTCGCGGAAATTGAGAGCGGCAGCGCAGATTTCGATCTCCACCTCTCCGGGGCCGGGCGCACGGCGCGGCTTGGCACGGAAGACGAGCTTGTCGAGAGAGCCAGGCTTGGCGGATTCCAGACGGAAGCCCTGATCTTCTGCGAGAGAGGAAAGCGGGCTCTGCAACAGCTTGTCGAGTGAGCCGTGGACGAGACGCTGGGCATAGCGGGCCTCGCCGCGCCAGGCGATCTCGGATTCGTCATCGGCATGCAGCAGCTCTTTGAGCAGGATGTCTGTGTCGTGAGACGAGGCGGCGGCATCGAGGTCGATGCTGCGGCAGTGCAGGTCCGGGTGCTCGCTCATGATGACGCGGGCCATGCCATGCAGCGGTGACTGCACGAGGGAGAGCGTGCGGGCTGATTCCCCCGCAGGCTGGGCGCCACGGGTGACGAACCAGAGGCCGGGCAGCGAGGTGATGCCTGCTGTGTTCAGCGCCTGAACGAGGTAGAGCGGGCTGTGGCAGACGAGCGTCTGCGCGGAGGAGAGAGCCTCTGTGGAAGGCTCGGCATCCGCCGGGGCATCGAGGCTCCAGAGATGGACGATGCCGCGCAGAGAACCGGCGGAGGAGATGAGCCGGGTGTAGTCCTCCGGAGATGCGGCTCGGAGCTGCACCACGTCTGCGGAGGGAGCGCTGTATTCACCGGCAGGCGTGACGATGCAGCAGGTGTCTCCGCGTGCGCGAAGTGCCGAGGCGAGAGACTGGGCAAGGCCCTGCGCATCTGCAAAGAGCAGCCAGTGGCCGGGCTCGGCGGCGGCTTCTGCGGTGGCGGCAGGCTGCGGCAGCTCGGGACCGCGTGCCAGCAGGATGGCCTGACTGGTCTGACTGTGATTGTCCGCATCTGTCACAGACTCCACGGCGGTGAATCCGGCGGCGGAGAGAAGCTGCTGCCATGCGGCGGATGGGAGCAGCGGATGAGAGCTGCGCAGGGCGCTGTCTGCAAACTGCCACCAGCGCTCATTCGTGCCGAGCACGAGCTCATGCCAGGGGGAGGGGCGGTCGATTTCCAGCGCGATGAGCAGACCGCTGGAGGCGAGAAGCTGGCGCGCATGCTGCAGCGCTGTCTGCACGTTTTGAGTGAGCGAGAGCGCGTTGGAAAGGATGACGAGATCAAAGTGCTCGTCGGCAAAGCCCTGGTCTGCCGGCGGGAGGTCGAGATCCAGCACGCGGTACTGGACGGCGGGATAGTCGCTGAACTTCTTGGCCGCCTGATCAAAGCTGCGGTCGGAGACATCGGTGTAGAAGTAATCGACACCGGCATGCGGGAGGCGCGGCAGCACGCTGGCGGTCACGCCGCCGGTGGCTGCACCGATTTCCAGAATGCGCACGCGCCTTCCTTCCGGAAGCTGCGCCAGTGCGGCGGAGACGGCTTCTCCGATGCTGTGGTTGTAGGCGCGTGTGAACACGGAGCCCGCCTGGGCGTGCTCCAGCATGTTGGCGGAGATGAGAGCGGCGGACTCGCACTTTCCACGCAGCAGGTCTGGCAGGCCGGAGGTGCAGCGGTCCAGCAGGATGAGCTCGGGGTGGAAGCCCGGGAAGTGGAATACCATTTCCTGCCAGATCTTGGTGGGGTTCACCGTGGCAGGTTTGGCCATGACTTTCCATGCAGGGGCGGATGCGGCGGTGTCCGGCTGCAGCCAGCCTTCGGGCTCCAGCAAAGTCAGCAGGCGGTGCAGGCGCTTCTCATGAGCGGGCTGTACTTTGAGGCGCTTGACGAGGGCATCGAGCGTGAGGACTTCGCCGACCTTGGGGCGGAAGCCGAGATGCTTGAGCACGGAGAGAATGGAGCTGCGGCAGAGCTGCAGAAAGCGCGGCTCCCATTCCTGATAGCGTGCATTCATGCCCAGGTCTGCGCTGTGACTGGCGATGCTCTGGCGCAGTGCGGCAGCGAGCGCGGCATTGTCCGGCAGGTAGTCTGCGGGGCTGTGGGCGGTGGAGAGCGCGAGGGGCTTCAGGTGCCACTCCGGCTGGTAGAGCCAGTCTGCCTGAGCGCCGGAGCCCGGTGCGCTGCTGAGCGGCGTGTATTTGCAGAGGAAGTCGGTGATCTCCAGCAGCACCTCGCCAGCGTCATTGAGGATGAAGACGTCGATGAGGATGATCTTGCGCGCGATCATCTGCGTCCTGCGCACATAAGCCCAGACCTTGTCTCCGGGCTTGGCGTAGCAGCGGATGCGCTCCATGCGTGCGGGCAGGTAGAGCCCGTCATCATCCGCAGGAATGGCGATGGAGGGATGAATGCAGGCGTCCAGCAGCGCGGGATGCACCTCGTAGCGGTCCAGCGCGGTGGCCACGGCGGCGGGCATCTCAATGCGTGCCAGAGCCTCTGTCTCTCCGCCCCAGACGTGGGTGAGCCCCTGGAACTGCGGGCCGTAGCGGAGATCCGCATTGGCAGCGGAATGATAGAGCTTTTCTCCTGTCCACTCCTTGAGGCAGCGCTGCCTGATGGCCTCCAAGTCAAAGGGGGCTGGCCGCTGGCGCTCGGGCTCGGCACGCAGGCGGCCGGTGACGTGCTGTGTCCAGCTCAGCGGATTCTCGGCAGGGGTGCTCTGGATGACGAAGGTGTTTTCGGCAGGGATGCAGGCGATCTGCATCGTGGGATGGTCATCACCATTCGGCAAAATGCAGCCGCGATGGATCTCCAGCTCCTCGATGAGCACGGGCTGCTCGGGGTGGAGTTCGCGACCTGCGGCCAAAGCCATCTCCACATAACCGGCCCCGGGAAAGATGAGGTGCTGGCCCACGCGGTGGTCTTTGAGCCAGGTGAGCAGGCTTTTGTTCAACCCCACTTCCCAGGTGGGGTGAAGGGTGGGAAGAGCGATTTGAAGCAGCGGATTGAGCTGCGGATTGACACGCAGCTTTCTGGAGTAGGTGGGCTCGTTCCAGTAATGGTCGTTCTGCCAGGGATATTCCGGCAGGCGCAGGAGATATCTGCCATCCGGGTAGAGGGCGGACCAGTCCACGGCGTGGCCATTGACATGGAGAGCGGCCAGAGTGCCCAGCATGGTGGCGCGCTCGGGCTTTTGACGACGCAGGGATGGCAGCACCATGCCGCTGAGACCGGCGCCGGTGAGGCACTCCGTCATGGAATTGGAGAGCACCGGGTGCGGGCTGATCTCCAGAAAGTGGGTGTAACCTGCGGCGATGGCGGAGTCGATGGCCGGGGCGAAGAGCACGCTCTGGCGCACATTGCGCCACCAGTAGGCGGCATCGTAGTCGGTGCCTTCGGCCTGACGGCCGGTGACGGTGGAAAAGAGGCGGATGTTTCCTGCCTTGGGATTCAGGCCCGCGAGAGACTCGGCCAGCTCCTCGCGCACAGGTTCCATGTGAGCGCTGTGGAAGGCGTAGTTCACCGGCACATAGCGCACGAAGAGCGCACGCTGCTCCAGCGCGCGGAAGATTTCATCCACGGCATCGGCATCTCCGGAGATGGAGACCATGCTGGGGCCGTTGACAGCGGCGAGAGCGGCGCGGTCGCCGTAGGGAGCGATCATGGCCTCGGCCTCCGCCTGAGTGAGCGCGGCGGCGATCATCTTGCCACGCAGGGGAGTCTTCTCCATGCAGCGTCCGCGATGGTGGATGACGCGCACGGCTTCGAGCAGATCCAAGGCACCGCAGGCATAAGCTGCGGCCACTTCCCCCATGCTGTGGCCCACGACGGCATGCGGATGCACGCCCCAGGATTTCCACAGCTCCGCGAGACCCACCTGCAGGGCAAAGAGGCCGGTCTGCGCGATGTGGGTTTCGTTCAGGCGAGTTGTTTTTTCATCGCGGTTGAGCTCGTCGATGAGCGAGCAGCCGCCGAGCCTGAGCAGTTCATCGTGGATGGTCTGGATGGTCTGGCGGAAGACGGGCTCCTGAGCCATGAGTTCACGGCCCATGGCCCACCACTGGGGACCCTGACCGCTGAAGACAAAGACGAGGCGGGCGTTTTTGACTGGCTGGCCCACGTGGAGTCCGGGGGCGGCTTCACCCGCGAGATAGGAAGTGAGGGCGGCGGAGATCTCATCGCGCGTGCGGCCCACGGCGGCGAGGCGGAACTCATGGTGCGTGCGCCTGCGGGCAGCGGCGGCGCAGATGGCCTTGAGAGAGACTGAATCGTCTTCGACGCAGAGGTAATTCTGGAAGGCGATGACCACGGACTGCAGCGCAGTCTCGGTGCCGCGCGCGGAGAGCGGCAGCAGGAGCTCGGGCTGGTCGGAGTCGTCATGCACTGCCGCGGCGGGGGGCAGGCTGGCCTCCTGCGGTGCGGCCTCCAGCACGGCATGGGCATTGGTGCCGCCGAAGCCGAAGGAATTGATGCAGGCCAGCAGGCGGTGATCCGCGTCCCTTTTCAGAGGCGTGATTTCGGTGGGGACCTTGATCCGCAGGCGCTCGAAATTGAGCGAGGGGTTCGGATTTTTGAAATGGAGGTTAGGCGGGACGATGCCGTGCTTGAGGCAGAGGGCCACCTTGATGAGACCCGCGATGCCGGACCCGGCTTCGAGGTGGCCGATGTTGGTCTTTACGGAGCCGACGAGACAGTCGTCTCCAGCCTTGCGGCCCACGCCGAGGATGGTGCCGAGGGCGCTGCCTTCGATGAGGTCCCCCACGGCGGTGCCGGTGCCGTGTGCTTCAGCATACTGGATCTGATGCGGGGAGATGCCGGCCAGGCGGCAGGCCTCTTCCACCAGCGCCTGCTGGGAGCCACGGCTGGGCACGGTCATGCCGGAGGTGCGGCCGTCCTGATTGACGGCGGTGCTGCGGATCACCGCATAGATGGAGTCTCCATTGGCGAGTGCTGCGGAGAGCGGCTTGAGGTAGACGGCCCCCACGCCCTCTCCACGCACGAAGCCGTCGGCGCTGGCGTCGAAGGCTTTGCAGCGGCCGTCCGGAGACAGCATGTTCATGCTGGAGAAGGCGATGAATGGATAAGCATTCAGGATGCAGTTAACCCCTGCGGCGACAGCACTGTGGCACTCCTTGTTCCAAATGGCGCGGCAGGCCATGTGCACGGCCACCATGGAGGAGGAGCAGGCGGTGTCCACGGCCACGCTGGGTCCCTGGAAGTTCAGCGCGTAGGAGATGCGGTTGGCGGCGATGCTGGCGGCATTGCCGGTGGCGGAGTAGGCGGAGGCGCCGCCACGGCCGAGGTTGTTGTGCTGGAGGTCGTTGTAGTCGTGGGTGGAGATGCCGACGAAGACGCCGGTGTCCTCTCCTTTGACGATGTCCACCTGCTGCCCGGCATCCACGAGGGACTCCCAGGCCACCTGGAGGAGGAGGCGCTGCTGGGGGTCGATGTACTGGGCCTCGCGCTGGGAGATGGCGAAGAAGCCGGGGTCAAAAGTGTCCACCTCGTCGATCAGTCCTGCCCACTTGGAGTAGGTGCGGCCGGGCTTGCCGGGCTCGGGGTCGTAGAAGTAGCGGGAATCCCAGCGCTCCTGAGGCACCTCGCGGATGGCATCCACGCCATCGAGAAGCATCTGCCAGAAGGATTCGGCATTGGTGGCACCTCCGGGGAGGCGGCAGCCGATTCCTGTGATGGCGATGGGTTCAAGGGCGGTAGGCTCTGGCATGGATGGTTGGTAGAAGGGGTGCTTACCTTTGTACGGTGCTGCTTGTCAAGAAAGCGGGTTGGAAATAGCTTCAGCAGAAGTGTTGCATTTTTGTGGACAGGTCCCACGTGCAAAGGAGCTTTTTTTTCTGACATGCCAGTGCCGCCGCCAACCACCCTGCAATGATCGCCACCCTCGACCGCAAGCTGCTTCGCGACATCGGCGGCATGAAGGGGCAGATCCTGATGGTGAGCCTGGTCATGGCCTGTGGAGTGGCGATGATGACCGTGACTCAAAGCACGATCCTGAGCCTGGAGAGCACGCGGGACGAGTACTACCACCGCTACCGGATGCCGGATGTGTTTGGCACGGTAAAGAGCGCGCCGCTTTCCCTGAGGCACCGGCTGGGCAGCATCCCGGGAGTGGCGGCGGTGGAGCTGCGCGTGGCGGATGAGGCGCTGCTGGACATGGAGAGCGTGAAGGAGCCGGTGAAGGCGCGGCTGGTGTCTCTGCCGCAGAGCGGGGATCAGAGCCTGAACCAGATCTTTCTCCGAAGAGGCCGGCTGCCGCTGGCCGGGGCGCAGCGGGAGGCGGTGGTGAGCGAGGCCTTTGCCACGGCGCATGGTCTGCAGATCGGCGACCGGATCACCGCCATCATGAAAGGGCACCGCGACTACCTGGAGATCTGCGGCGTGGGGCTTTCGCCGGAGTTTGTGTTTGAAGCAGCGCCCGGGCAGACGCTGCCGGACAACCGGCACTACGGGGTCTTCTGGCTGCGCTATGAGCCGCTGGCGGTGGCGTATGATCTGGACGGCGCCTTCAATGACCTGTGCCTGGACCTGGCGCCCGGCGTGGATGCACAAGGCGTGGTGGAGGAGGTGGACCGGCTGATGTCGATCTACGGCGCGCCGGGGGCGTATGCCCGGAAGGACCACCCGAGCTCAAGGAGGCTGGAGGATGAGCTGCGCATCGTGCGTGCGCTGGCGCTGGCCTACCCCCTCGTGTTTCTGGGCGTGGCGGCCTTCATGGTCAATTCCGTGACCTCGCGTCTGGTGAGGCTGCAGCGGGAGCAGATCGCGCAGCTGAAGGCGCTGGGCTACACCTCGTGGCAGGTGGGGCGGCACTATGTGAACTACGCGCTGGTGGTGGTGGTGGTGGGCAGCGCGGTGGGGGTGGTGGCGGGATGGCGGCTGGGGGATGTGCTGCTGCGGGTGTACACGCTGCTGTTTCACTTTCCGGAGCTGCGTTTTCAGATGGATCGCGGTGCAATGGTAATGGCGCTGGTGGTGAGCGTGGCGGCCGCGCTGCTGGGAGTGGCCGCGGCGGTGTGGCTGGCGGTGAAGCTCTCCCCGGCGGAAGCCATGCGACCGGAACCGCCCACGGATTTCAAGCCTTCGATGCTGGAGCGTCTCGGCATCACCAAGGGGATGGGGCTGGTGATGCGCATGGCGCTGCGAAACATCGAGCGCCGCCCGGTGCAGGCGGGCTTTACGGTCTGCGGGCTGGCTCTGGCCACGGGGCTGCTGGTGCTGCCCGGTGCGCTGGCAGACAGCGTGGACCATCTGCTGACCTACCAGTGGAACGACCACTTTCGACAGAATGTGATGATCAACATGCGGGAGCCTGCCTCCCGCAGCACCACGCATGACATCGAGCACCTGCCCGGGGTGACCCTGGCGGAGCCGGTGCGCGGCTTTCTGGCACGGATGAGCCATGGGCACCACTCGCGGCGGCTTTACATCCTGGGGCTGGATCATGGCAGCCGGCTGATCTATCCGCGAGACATGCAGGGACGGCCCATCGTGCTGCCGACGGAGGGCGTGGTGCTTTCCCAGAAGCTGGGAGAGGTGCTGGGGGTGAAGATCGGCGACCAGGTGGAAGTGCAGGCGATGGAGGGGCGCTGCGAGACGCGGGAGATCACGGTGAGCGGATTTATGGCGGACTTTTACGGCATGGCAGCCTACATGAACATCAATGCCGCGAGGCTGCACCTGCGGGAAGGGGAGACGATGACAAGCGCGTTTCTGCGGGTGGATCCGAACCAGTGGGACAGCTTTATGAACGAGGTGAAAAAGCAGCCGAAGGTGGAGTTTGCCAGCGCGAAGAGCGACCAGCTGGCGGCCTTCCGTGCGTCCACGGGCGCGAGCATCGGCATGCTGAGAAAGGTCTTTCTGTGGCTGGCGGTGATCGTGGCCTTTGGCGTGGTGTACAACAGCGCCAGAATCGCGCTCTCTGAACGCGGGCGGGATCTGGCCACGCTGCGGGTGGTGGGGCTGACGAAGCGTGAGATCGCAGGCGTGCTGCTGGGGGAGCTCTCGCTGCTGGTGCTGGTGGCGCTGCCGCTGGGGCTGGTGTTTGGCAGCGTGCTGGCGTTTTACGTGATCGGCGCCGTGAGCAATGAGACCGTGCGGCTGCCAAACCTGATCCACCCGAGCACGTATGCGACATCCGCGCTGGTGGTCCTGGCGGCGGCGGGTGCTTCGTTCACGATGGTCGGTTTCATGCTCAACAAACTGGACCTGGTGAGCGTGCTGAAGGCGCGCGACTGATCGTATCCATAGACGCTTATGCTGACTCCGCTTGACCTGAAACTCTTCCGCGACCTGGGGCGCATGAAGGGGCAGATCGTGGCGGTGAGCCTGGTGATGGCGTGCGGGCTGGCGATGATGATCATGACGCGCAGCATTGTGATGACGCTGGAAAGCACGCGGGACGCGTACTACCAGCGCTACCGGCTGGCGGATGTGTTTGCCTCGCTGAAGCGCGCGCCGCTTTCGCTGGCAGACCGTGTGGCGGAGATACCGGGTGTGGCGGCGGTGGAGGCGCGGGTGGTGGTGGATGCCACGCTGGACATCGTGGGCATGACAGAGCCCGCCTCGGGGCATCTGGTGTCGCTGCCGGAGGGGCGCTCGCAGACGCTGAACAAGATTTTCATCCGCCAGGGAAGGCTGCCGCTGCCGGACGAGCGCCGCCATGCAGTGGTGAGCGAGTCGTTTGCGCTGGCGAACAAGCTGCAGATCGGAGACAGCCTGGCGGCGATCATCAACGGGCACCGGGATGCGATCATCATCTGCGGCATCGGACTTTCGCCGGAGTTCGTGTTTGAGGCACGGCCAGGGCAGACGCTGCCGGACAACAAGCGCTACGGCGTGTTTTGGATGAACTACCAGGCCATAGCCGTGCCGTACAATCTTGACGGCGCCTTCAACGACATCTGCGTGGATCTTTCTCCAGGCGCGAAGCCGGGGCCCGTTCTGGCGGAGATGGACCGGCTGATGAAGGACTATGGCGCGCAGGGCGCCTACACCCGGCAGGACCACAACAGCGCCAAGCGGCTGGATGATGAGCTGAGCGTGGTGCGTGCGCTGTCGGTGGCGTATCCGGTGGTGTTTCTGAGCGTGGCGGCCTTCATGGTGAATGCGGTGCTGGCGCGTCTGGTGCGGCTGCAGCGGGAGCAGATCGCGCAGCTGAAGGCGCTGGGATATTCCTCCTGGCAGGTGGGCTGGCATTACCTGAACTATGCGCTGGTGATCGTGGTGCTGGGCACGCTGGCGGGCGGCCTGATCGGCCGCTGGGCGGGGGGCGGGCTGGTGCGCATCTACGATCTGTTTTTCCGCTTTCCGGCGCTGAACTTCCGCATGGACTACGGGGCGCTGGGGATCGCGCTGGTGATCAGCGCGGCGGCATCGTTTCTCGGCGTGGTGAGCGTGGTGTGGATGGCGGTGAAGCTGCCGCCTGCGGAGGCGATGCGGCCTGAGCCGCCGGCGGATTTCAAGCCGTCGATGCTGGAGCGCATCGGGCTCACGCGTGGCAGCGGTCCGGCGTTTCGCATGGCGCTGAGAAACATCGAGCGCAGGCCGGTGCAGGCGCTGTTTACGGTGTTTGGCCTGTCGCTGGCCACAGGGCTGATGGTGCTGCCGGGATCGATGGCGGACAGCATCGACTACCTGCTGACGTATCAATGGAACGATGTGCAGCGGCAGGATGTGGTGGTGTTTTTTGCCGAGCCGGGGTCTGGAGATGCGCTGCATAATGTGGAGCAGCTGCCCGGGGTGCAGCGTGCCGAGCCGGTGCGCGCGGTGCAGGCGCGCATCCGCTTTGGCCACCACTACCGCAAGCTGGCGGTGACAGGGCTGCCGAGAAACGCCGATCTCAACCGGCTGATGGATGCTGAGCGGCGGCGCATCGTGCTGCCGGAGGAGGGGATCGTGATGTCTGCACAACTGGGCCGCAGCCTTGGCGCGCACATTGGAGACGTGGTGCAGGTGGAGGCGCTGGAAGGCAGGCGCGACACGATGCAGGTGCCCGTGCGTGGATTTCTGGAGGACTTTGCGGGAGTGTCCGCCTTCATGGACATCGAGGCGCTGCACCGCCTGATGCATGAGGGCGAGACGGTGAGCGGTGCGTACCTGACGGTGGACCAGTCGCGGTGGGAGGAGTTTATGCGCGAGGTGAAAGACACGCCGCGTGTGGCCACCACGCTGGTGAAACAGGACCAGCTGGAGTCTTTCCGCAGCACGACAGGGCAGAGCATCGGCATTCTGAGAAAGCTGTATCTGGTGCTGGCCATCATCGTGGCTTTTGGGGTGGTGTATAACAGCGCACGCATCGCGCTCTCTGAGCGCAGCCGGGATCTGGCCACGCTGCGGGTCATCGGCTTTACGCAGCGTGAGGTGGCGGGTGTGCTGCTGGGGGAGCTGATGCTGCTGATCGCGAGCGCGCTGCCGCTGGGGCTGCTGTTTGGGCGCGGGCTGGCCACGCTGATCATTGAGAAAGTACGCACGGAGACGGTGCGGCTGCCGCTGGTGATCAGCCTGCACACATACACGCTGGCGGTGATCGTGGTGCTGGCGGCCTCGTGTGCATCCTTCCTGGTGGTGGGGCGCATGCTGCGGCAGCTGGACATGGTGGGAGTGCTGAAGGCGCGAGATTAAGTGACGAGAATGTCGCGAATGACCGAGTGCGCGTAGAGAAAAACTGGCGGGGGAGATCAGGCGAAGGCAGTGCTTTGAATGTAAAGATTCGACTTGAGGATCACGGCCCATGAAGGACCATGCATGCTGGTGAAATGCGATCTACCAACTGTGCGGCAGGCATCGGCTTCAGGCTCGGTGTTGCTGGCGGTATTATGCCTGATGATGGTGCTTTCATTTCTCATCATCATGACCGCCGGAATCTCGCGGCAGCATGCGGAGATGCAGATGGCACGCATGGGCGTGGTGCGTGCGCGGCAGCTGGCGGAGGCGGGGATCGCCGTGGCGGTGCATCCGATGATCAAGGCGGGAGATCCGCTGCTGCGGAGAAAGGTTTCCGAGGTGGAGGCCTTTGAAGCACAGCTGACCACGGAGGAGCGCCGGCTGAACCTGAACGCGCTGCTGACGGATGACAAGCTGCCGATCCTGGAGCGCATCCTGATGTCATGGGGATTTCCCATCACGGATGCGCAGGACATTGCAGCCTCCTTGATGGACTGGAAAGATCCGGATGATCTGAAGCGCCGGCCGGGCAGCGCGGAGAGACTGGACTATGAGTTTGCTGGACGCAGCGGGCTGCCGCTGAACCGCCCCTTTACCAGCCTGGATGAGGTGGAGCTGGTGGCACGCATGGATGAAGTGCGCGCGGCCAAGCCGGACTGGCGCACGTGGTTCACGCTGCGTGGCAGCGGCCAGCTGGACATCAACACCGCACCGGCGGAGATCATCGCCGCAGTGACGGGTGCCTCCTTGGAAAACGCCACGATGATGGTGAACACGCGCAATGGTCTCGACGGCCTGCCACAGACGCAGGATGACATGCCCTACCAAACGATCGAGGCGGCAACATCGATGCTGGGCATCGCCGCCGCAGTGGCGGCAAACCCCGGACTGCTGCAGATGCTGACGCTGCAGGGATCGACGCGCCACATCGAGAGCATCGGACAGGCGGGCGAAGTGCGCTGCGGCATCGGCGTGGTGCTGACGATGAACGGCGGTGCGCCGCGCATCGCCGAATGGAGTGAATTTCCTGTGAAAGGACCGGAGAAACCATGAAACGAATGAGCTTTGGCAGCCAGACCAAGCAGTCGCTGTGCTTTCCTGGAGAGGAAGGCCGCGAGACGTGGGTGTGTGAAGAGGGCGTGTGGAAGCGCTCTGCGCCCGTCTCCGGCGGGCTCATTGGCGTGGAGGTGATGGCTTTTGACAGCGCGCCCTTCTGGAGCCTGAGCGAGGAGACTGTGTCTGAAGACGCTGTGGGGCTGCGCTGGGAGACGCTGGGCATCTCCAGCACGAGCGAGGCTCCGCAGTGGGTGTACTGGACGGTGACGCGGCAGAAGAACCGCGCGCTGGCAGGCACCCTGGCGCTGGCCGAGGATGCGCTGAGCACCGAGGGGTGGCCTGAAAAGCCGGAGACTTTTGAGCCGAGCGTGCGCATGCTGCCGCTGCCTGCCAATGGCATGGCGGTGTGGCGCGAGCTGGGCCGCTGCGTGGCCGCCTTTACGCGGGATGGCAGCCTGCTGCATGCGGCGGTGCTGGCCTCCCGCGTGCTGGATGCGGACGCAGCGTATGAGCTGCATGACCTGTGCGCCGCACTGCAGGTGCATGACTTCATGGAGGAGCCCTTGGGCATCCACATCTGGACAGCGTGCGAGACGGACTTTGTGCCGCAGCTGGCGTGCCTGTTTGTGGAGGCCGGGATCATCAAGGAGCCGCGCCCGGACCCGCGCCCGCCGCAGGAGCCGGGGAGGCTGCTGCCTGCCCATGTGGCGCAGCAGCGCCAGCAGCGGCAGGCCCGGCAGCAGAAGCTGATGATGCTGGCCGTGGGGGCGATGATGTATGTGTGCTTCTTTGGGGCGTGGTGGCTGCGGCTGCAGTGGCGTGACTCACGCGTGAGCCGTGCCGAGGCGGAGCTGGCCACACTGCAGCCGGAGATGGAGCAGGTGAGCCAGGCGCAGGCGCGCTGGGAGGCGATGGAGGGCGCGATCAATCCGGATCTCTATCCGATGGAGATCTTTCACCAGATCGTCTCGCTGCTGCCGGACGAAGGCATCCGCCTGAAGGAATTTCAAATCGACAAGGGCAGGATCATCGTGAGCGGCGAGGCCGCGACGGTGAACCACGCGCTCGGCTTCAGGGACAGGCTGCTGGCCAGCACGGCGCTGCAGCATCATACCTGGAACCTGCCAGTGCCGACCATCCGTGAAGACAACCGCGCAGACTTCCGCGCCGAAGGAACCCTCAGCTCTGGAGGAGATGTGAATGAAGTCCAGTGAGAAACGTCTGATCTCTCTCCTGCTGGTGCTGGCCGTGATCTGCGGCGGGGCCATTCTCTCCCAGCGTTTGCTGAAGAAGCAGCGTGGCATCGAGCGGCGCGAGCAGGCGCTGGAACTCCGGCAGATGGAGTCCACCGCCATCCTGGCAGAGGCTGACCTGTGGAAGCAACGCCTCGGCTGGCTGGAGGGTGCGCAGCCGCAGATGACCAGTGAAAACGAAGCGAGCAAGGAGCTGCTGGAAGGCCTGCTGGCCTCCGCCTCCGCGCTGGGGCTGACGGTGCAGAAGAAGCAGCTGCATGAGCCTGCGAGCCAGCCGTACTACCGCGAGGTGGGCGTCACGCTCACGCTCAAGGGCACGCTTGCCTCCGTCTTCCGCTGGATGCATCAGGAGCTGTCTCCGGAATCTTTTTGCACGGTGACGGGTCTGAAGGTGGTGCCTGACAATGAGGACACCTCCAATGTGATCGCCACGGTGCGTTTCAGCCGCCTGTATCTGCCCGAGATGGCTGAAGCGCCGCCGCCAGCCAAATGAACCAGCTTCTTTTTTTCCGACTCAGACTCATCATCCGCATGCCGTTTTTGTTCATGAAACATCCCGCACCGACCGTTCTTCTGATGCTGCTGCTGACGCTGCCAGCCGCCTACGCCCAGGTGCCGGAACGTCTGCCAGGCATTCCGCCCCAGCCAGGACGTCCGATCTCACCGCCAGTGGGCCGCCCGCCGGGACCTCCGGCCGGAGGTCCTGCCGTGCTGCCGCCAGCAGCGAATCCTGCTGCTGTTCCAGGTGCGCCCGCTGCTCCGGCACCGGCTGCTGCTGATGACGGCGGGGATGGCAACGTGATCAGCTTTACAGCGACTCCCGTGGCTGAGGTGCTGGCCGAGTACTTCCGCGTGACCGGCCGCAAGGTGCTGCGCGACCGCGGGCTGGAGAATGCGGTGGTGACCATCGAGGTGCCGGGCAAGTTTACCAACGACGAGTACCGCTCCATCATTGAGAAGGGGCTGCTGATGCACGGGTATGTGCTGGTGCCCAGCGGACCGGATCTTTACAAGCTGGTGGCGGCGGAGCTGGGCAGCATGCCCTCCGCGCAGAATGTGCCGATCATCATGCGCAGCGAGGACCTGCCAGACACCGACCAGGTGGTGACGCATGTGCTGCAGCTCAACTTCATCAGCGCCGAGGATGCGAGCAGCGCCTTTCAGACGATCATCCCGCTGCACCCTTATGGCAAAATCCTGGCGGTGCCGAATTCGCAAGCTCTGGTGATCACCGAGGCCTCGCAGACGATCCGCGCCTTTGTGGAGCTGGCCAAGCAGGTGGACCAGCCGCCGGTGGAGACGGTGCAGAAGACCTTCCGCATCGAGCGCGCCGAGGCGGATGAAGTGATCGAGCAGCTGGGCACGCTCATGGGGCTGGATGCCAAAGGCAGTTCCGGCGGCGGCGGTGGTGGCGCTCCGCGTGCACCTGCTCCGGGAGGTGCTCCCGGCGCAACACCTGGGGCGGCAGCCTCCGCGCCTTCCTCCGCCTCCATCAGCGGAGCTGCTGGCAGCGGCAAGCCGATCATGCAGGCCGTGAGCCGCACCAACAGCATCATCGTCGTGGCACGGCCGCTGGACATGAAGAAGATCGAGGCGCTGATCAAGGAGCTGGATGCGGAGCCCACCGCGAGCCGCTACTTTTCGCGCAAGCTCAACTACCTGGATCTGACGACCTTCCTCAGCATCGCTGAGAAGGCGCTGATGCGGAATGATCCGAAGGCGCAGGGCAGCAGCCTCGATTCTTTGCAGAAGTCCCAGCCGAACAGCACGCAGTCCACCAACAACAACACCGGATTTGGTTCAGGGTCCACCATGGGCTCAGGGCTGGGCACCGGGGGGATCGGCGGTCTGAACTCGGGCATGGGTGGTCTGGGATCCAGCGGACTGGGTGGCGGCATGGGCATGGGGTCCAGCAGCGTGAGCTCTGATCTGGCGATCACCAAAAAGCCCATCAGCATCCTGATCGCAAACACGCTGGTGATTGCCGATCCAGGCACGTCGAAGTTCTTTGCCAGCGGCCCGCCGGACCAGGTGAAAGCGCTGGAGGAACTGGCGGAGGAGCTGGATGTGCGCCCGCGCCAGATCCTGCTCTCGACCATCATCGGCACCTTCACGCTGGGGGACAATTTCAACTTTGGCCTCGACTGGATTCAGACGCTGAAACAGGTGGGCAATGACGGGCTGGTGGGCGGCGTGCTGAACACGCAGGGCACGGCTTTTGCCAATCCCGCCAACCTGAAGGACATCTCCGGCTTTCTGGCCACGGGCGGCCCTGCGGCGCTGAGCGGGCTGACGGCCTACGGGCAGATCAACAAGAACCTCAATGTCTTCCTGCAGACGCTGGAGAGCACGAAACGCTTTCAGGTGATGCAGAAGCCCACGCTGACAACGCTGAACCACCAGCCTGCGCAGATCTACATCGGCCAGCAGGTGGCCATCGCAGGGCAGAGCTACACCAGCGGTGTGGTGGGCGGGGGCTTCACCTCCACCACGCAGTACATTCCGGTGCGCCTGCAGCTCATCATCACGCCGCACATCTACAACGACAACGAGGTGATGCTGGAATTCAAGCAGCAGAACAATGACATCTCCGGCTACACCACGATCAGCGGCAACCAGGTGCCCAACATCTCGGAGCAGGGGCTGAATAACAACCTCATCGTGGCAGATCAGGCCACGGCGATGCTGGGCGGGCTGATCACCGAACGTGACACGGACAACAAGAGCGGCCTGCCCTTCCTGGTGCGCATCCCGCTGATCAAGCATCTGGTGGGCAGCACGAACAAGATCAAGCAGCGCAACGAGATGATGATCTTTGTGCAGCCACGCATCCTGCCGGACAACGCGGCGCTGATGCTGGAGCAGGAGCGGCTGGGAGATGCCAGCGCGAACTACGACCGGACCGCCAGCTTTGGCAGCATGCCGGAGATGCCGGTGCCCAAGGCAGTCCCGGCGAATGAAGGCAAGCCCAATGACATCCTGCCGCCACCGGGCCAGCCGGAGCCCAAGCCTGAGGCGAAAAAGGGCCTTCTCAATAAAATGAAAGGCTGGTTTCAGAAGTCGAAGCCAGAGTGAGGGCGCAGGGAGCGCGGGCCGACGAGCCCGCAGCACTCCGCCAGCATCTGCCACTCTTCATTTGGCTGACGTCTCTTTTTGCGTTCCGGGATTCGCGTGTCTGTGGAACTTCATGCACGGTCACCCCTGCTGGCGTGTTTGCGACCTGCTGCAGGCTCGGAGGCCCGCGCTCCGAAAGATGTCACGCCGCAGGCAGGAACTCGTGCACGGCTTTGGCGGCGCGGGTGTAGGCACCGCCGGAGCCGAGGGTGGCGACGACATCGGCGAGATCCTGCTGGAGGTGCTCGCGTTTGGCGGAGTCGGTCAGCAGCGTGGTGGTGGCTAGGGCGAGGGTGTCGGAGTTGAGCTGGCCTTGGACCAGTTCTTGAACGACCTCGCGTTTGGCCAGGATGTTGACGATGCCGAGGTGCTTGATGCGGACGACGAGCTTGCCGATGATGTAGGTGGGCCAGCTGACGTTATAGACCAGCGTGTAGGGCAGGCCAAAGCAGGCAGCTTCCAGCGTGGCGGTGCCGGAGGCCACGGCTCCCGCTTCGGCGCGCTGCATGAGGTCATAGACGGTGCCGGTTTCGATCCAGCGCTTGGCCTCGGGCATGCCGTGGTCGTCGGCCATCTGGCGCATGTAGCTGGCCAGGGTTTCGTTGGCGGCGGAGACAGCAAAGCGTGCGGTGGGCACAGCCAGGCGGATGGCCTTGGCGGCGTCCATCATGATGGGGAAGAGGCGGCGCACCTCATTGAGGCGGCTGCCGGGAAACCAGCCCACGAGGCCGGGCTCGCGCTTCCAGTCGCGCTTCAGGGTGACGACGCGGTCCACCATGGGGTGGCCGCTGAACTCGGTGCGCAGGCCGCTCTTCTCGTAGAACTCCTTCTCAAACGGGAAGATGCAGATCATGAGATCGAGCACCTTGGCCATGGTTTTGACACGGCCTTTTTTCCAAGCCCAGACCTGCGGGCTGATGTAGTAGAGGATGCGCCCCTTGTAGCCGGCGGTGCGCAGGCTGCTGGCCAGACGGAGATTGAAGCCGGGATAGTCCACGAGGATGACCGCCTCGGGCTTTTGGCCAAGGATGGAGTCGAGCACGGCGTCCATCTTCTCCTTGAAGTAGCGGTACATTTTCAGCACCTCCCAGAGTCCGACGACGCCAGCGGTTTCCACCCAGTCTTCCACGCCATCGCCAACGACCTCGCGCATCTTGGGGCCGCCGAGGCCGATGACCTGCATGTCCGGCTCCAGTGTCTTCAGCTCACGCAGAAGCCCTGCGGCATGGGTGTCTCCGCTGAGCTCGCCTGCGATGATGAAGATGCGGTTCATATCAATGCAACTACTGCAAGATTTTCGCTGCAGGGCAGGGCGTAAGGGGTGTCATTTGCGCGAGACTAGCAATGATGGTGTTCTGGTCAAACCACATGTGGAAGAAGCGGCAGGAGAATGGGATGAGAGCAAGTGCATGCTGAGCAGTTCTTGCTTGTTTCTGCATTCAACCTAAAATTTTTGCTGCATGTACCAAATTGATCCTGCCACGAATCGCATTCACAGAGTTGCGCAGATGAAGTTTGCAGATCTTGGGTTCACCGAGCGTGGACATTTGCAGGAGTGGCTTGCTAATCAGCCTGATGCGCTCGGTGAGGAATTGCTCATTGTGCAAAAAGAGTTTGCAGGCTTTGAAGATACTAGGGAGAGGCTTGATCTTCTTGCCTTGGATAAAGACGGCGCTCTTGTTGTCATTGAAAATAAACTGGATGACTCTGGCCGAGATGTGGTTTGGCAGAGCTTAAAATATGCCTCGTATTGCTCGACCTTGTCGAAGACAGCTATTGCTGACATTTTTCAGCAATACCTAGACAAGTCAGGGATAGATGCCAGAGCCGAGGAAAAGATTTGCGAATTTTTAGGCCAGGAAGACTTCGCCGAAGTCATGCTGAATCATGGTAATGACCAGCGTCTGATTCTTGTTGCTGCACAGTTCCGGAAGGAAGTGACATCTACAGTCTTATGGCTGCTAAAACATGATGTGCGTCTTCAATGTTTTAAGGCTACTCCTTTCAAACAAGGCAACTTTCTATTTCTGCAGTTGGAACAGGTTATTCCCTTGGCTGAGGCCGAGGAGCTCATGATCGGAATCTCAGAAAAAGAAAAAGAAGAACATAAGGCTGAACGTGGGCAGGCTAAGCGCTTTCCACTGCGAACAGAGTTTTGGCACCGGGCGCTTGAGGCATTGGAACAAGCTGGAATCGATCTCTATTCAAACGTAAGTCCAGGCAAGGATCATTGGCTTAACTCTGGGTCTGGACTTAGCGGGGTCCATTACACGATGGTTTTTAGCAAGGACGAAGTGAGAGTGGAATTCGTACTTTCTCGTAGCGCCAAGGAGCAAAATAAAACTTTGTTCGATACTTTATACCAACGGTGCGCCGCATTGGAGCAACGTTTTGGCGAACCTCTTGAGTGGCGGCGTCTGGATGAAAAGAAAGCCTCCATCATCCTAGCTCGGAAACTCTTCGATGGTTACAACAAAGACAACTGGGCTGACATGATCAAATGGCTTGTCGAGCGCGTGCAAAGGATGGAAGAGACATTTGAACCCGAAATCGCCCTTTTGCGCGGCAAGCTAAATGGTGGGGAGTGATTTATACACTGGTCGTCGAAAACGGGTCTGTTCTCGATGATCGTGGCATCGCTTCGCAAAGCTGTTATCCCCTGAGCTATAGACCCGTTTTCAATGGTTCGTGGTATTAATGACCACTCATCTTGGCGTTCTTTTCGATTTGATCGGTGATTTCCAGGGCGATGCGCACAGCCTCGGCGCCTTCCTGGCCGGTGACGATGGGGCGGCGGCCATGGCGGGCGCATTCGACGAAGGCGGCGATCTCGAGCTTGAGCGGCTCATCCTTCTCCACCTCCACGGCCTCGCGGACGATTTGCATGCCGTCTTTGCGGTAGATCCAGCCGCTCTGCTCCTGGTAGTCGAGGCTGAGGTAGCTGGAGCTCTGGAAGACGCGGATCTTGCGCATCTTCTCGGGGCTGATGCGGCTGGCGGTGATGTTGGCGATGCAGCCGTTGGCAAACTTGAGACGGGCGTTGGCGATGTCCTCGCGCTTGGTGAGAACGGGGATGCCCACGGCGTCCACCTGGATGAGCTCGGACTTCACGAGATGGAGCACGATTTCGATGTCGTGGATCATGAGGTCGAGCACGACGCCGATGTCGATGCTGCGATTGGGGAAGGGGGAGAGGCGGTGGGCTTCGATGAAGCGGGGGTTGTCCATGCGCTGCTCCAGCTGGAGGAGCACGGGATTGAAGCGCTCGATGTGTCCCACCTGAAGAATGACGCTCTTGGATTTGGCCAGCTCGATGAGGGCCTGGGCCTCGGCGTAGGATTCGCTGATGGGCTTTTCCACCATGACGTGAATGCCGGCCTGCATGAGGGGCTCTGCCACTTTGCGGTGGAAGATGGTAGGAACGGCCACGGTGGCGGCGTCCACACGGGAGGCAAAGTCGGACAGGTCGCTGGCGGCATGCGTGCCATACTGCGCGGCGAATTCGGCGGCGCGTGCAGGATCGGCATCATACACGGCGGTAAAGGCGACAGCGCCTTCGCTCTTCGCGGCGATCTCCGCCATGATGCGTGCGTGGTTTTTGCCAATGGCGCCGACGCCGGCGACTCCGATGCGGAAAGGGGTGCTCATGAAAGTGAATCGATATGGTTGATCCTGGTGCCGCCTTTTGATTGGCGCATAAGTTTCGCGAAGTCCAACACCTTCGTTTTTCCTTCGCGCAACTGTCTCAACGATTCTTCGAGGTGTCTGGCATTTGCAGGACTTTTCAAAAGATAAGAAGTCGCGTCGTGGATGTCAGAGTTCTTGGGTTTCATGAAGAGCTGTGAAGGTTCATTTTGCAGCATGCGATGCTTCATAAAACAGGCCGTTAATCAAAGCGCCTTTAATGACAGTGTTGGTTTCAGGGGCATTGAACTGGAAAAACTGAATCAGCAATCCTTTCGCCTTCATTGCTCCGTTTGAAACTTCCAGATCTTCATGCACCAGGATTTTGGGTTTAGTGGCGACTGCATGGTTGATCAACACTGCAGAAAAGTGCAACGGTCCCGGGATGTCTTTGGATGAAGGATAGCCGATGAGTTGCAGATAGCCTCCGCCATCGCCAAATTCTCCGGCATACCGGGTGTTCAAATCCCACTGATTGTCGGGTGTCCAAGGTTTTAAAATTGAAACCGGATAGCTGGTGGTTTGATAGTAGAAAGTATCTTCGCCAGGCAAGAGCATGGCACACGAAAGCCAGGTGAAGATCAAAAGAATTGCTTTCATGGCATTCGGTCGGCTTGCGAATCAAAACTTGCCGGGGAACTTCATGCCTGGGGGGAGCTTGGGCATTTTGCCGCCGGGGGCTCCGCCGCCGAACAGGCCGCCGAGGCCACCGAGACCGCCCATCATTCCTCCGGGGCCGCCAGGGCCGCCGCCACCCATCATGCTGCCCATGAGCTGGGTCATCATGCCCTTGTTGCTCATGAGTTTTTTCATCATCTCAAACTGCTTGAGGAGCTGGTTCATCTCCATGACGGGGCGTCCGGCGCCGTTGCAGATGCGCTTGCGGCGCTGGCCGTTGATGATCTCGGGGCGCTGGCGCTCCTTGGGGGTCATGGAAAGGATGAGCGCTTCGACGTGCTTCATGCGCTTGTCGCCGTCCTCGCCGATCATGTCCTTCATCTTGCCCATGCCGGGGAGCATGCCGAGGATGCCGCCGATGGGCCCGAGCTTCTTCATCATGCGGAGCTGGGCCAGCATGTCGTTGAAGTCGAATTTGTTCGACTGCATGCGGGCGGCCAGTTTCATGGCCTCCTTTTCGTCGATCTCTTCGGCGGCTTTTTCCACGAGACCCACGACGTCTCCCATGCCGAGGATGCGCTGAGCCATGCGGTCGGGGTGGAAGATTTCGAGCTGGTCCACCTTTTCCCCGACGCCGAGGAATTTGACGGGGCAGCCGGTGACCTGGCGCATGGAGAGCAGCGCGCCGCCACGGGCGTCGCCGTCCAGCTTGGTCATGATGAGGCCGGTGATGCCGACGGCGGCATTGAACTTCTGCGCCACGCTGACGGCCTGCTGGCCGGTGGCGGCGTCTGCCACGAGGAGGACTTCGTTGGGCTCCACCACGGCGCGCACGCGCTTGAGTTCGTCGAGCAGTTCCTCATCGAGGTCCTGACGACCGGCGGTGTCAAAGATGGCGATGCCGTTGCCCTGCTCCTTGAGCCAGACGAGGGCGGCCTTGGCGGCTTTGACGGGATCTTTCTCGCCTTCGGCAGGGGCGAAGACGGGCACATTGAGCTGCTGGCCCAGCACCTGGAGCTGCTTCACAGCGGCGGGGCGGTAGAGATCCAGCGCGAGGAGGAGCGGGCGGCGGCCCTGCTTCTTGAGCCAGCTGGCCAGCTTGGCGGAGGTGGTGGTCTTGCCCGCACCGTTGAGGCCGGTCATGAGGATGCGCTGCGGCGGGTCCACGTTCAGCGCGCTGGCTTCGCTGCCGAGCAGTTTGACGAGCTCGTCGTGGAAGATTTTGACGATCTGCTGGCCGGGGGAGACTTTCAGCAGCACCTCAGAGCCCACGGACTGCTTGGTCACCGCCTCCACGAGGTCCTTGGTCACCTTGAAGTCCACGTCCGCCTCCAGCAGGGCCAGGCGGATTTCCTGCATGGCATCGCTGACATTGGATTCGCTGATGCGGGCCTGGCCGCGCAGCTTTTTAAAGGCGCTTTCGAGTTTTTCAGAGAGGGCGGAGAACATCGGGAGGGAGAGAAAAGGGGCGTGGGATAGTCGGCAGCAGGGCACGCCTGGCAACTGCGAAGGCGGGGCTGGTCAGGCCGGGCGGGGAAGGGGGCTACTGGATGGGCTGGTAGGCGGCTTCGAGGTCGATCTTGAAGCGCCAGCTGACCACCTCGGCAGGCTGGGTGGCGGCACGCTGAAAGCTGAGGCTGAGCGCGCAGTCCTCGCGGCGCAGCTTGTAGGGGAACTGGAAGCGCACCACCATGGCGGCGGGGTCGTACTCCACGGGCACGGTGCCGAGTCCGGCGATGCGGAGCTTGATGCTTTCAGGGACGATGGTGCCGAGCTTTTTGAGGTCGGCTTCGACGAGCGGGCGGCGCTCGGTGATGACGCTGTCGGGCTTGGGCTTGAGCTGGATGAGCTGCTCTCCCTTGTCGTTCTTGGCATCGGCCACGAGGAACTTGTTGGAGCCGACATCGCCCCGACCGCGGAAGCTGGTGGCCAGCTTGAAATTGATGTCGTTGTCTCCGTGGATGATGTAGCGGCCCAGTTTGCCATTGGGGGTGTCCCAGGTGACTTTCTGGCCGTTGACGGTGACGAGGGATTCGTAGCCGAGCTGGAGGGCGGTCTCCATGATGGAGTCGTCAAAGTTGCCGTAGGGATAGGCAAAGGAGGGGCATTTGATCTTGAGGTTCTCTTCCAGGAACTCGCGGGAGTCCTTGAGTTCGCTGACGAGCCACTGCTGGTAGTCGGCCTCGGTCTTGCCACCTTTGGGGCGTTTTTTGAGGCTCTCGTGAGAGACGCTGTGGCTGCCGACTTCACAGCCGTTTTTCATCATCTCGCGGATCTGATCCCAGCTCATGGATCGGCCGCCGATGTTGACGTATTTTTTGTAGAGATAGACGGTGAAGGGGAAGCCGAACTCCTTGAGGATGGGATAGGCGTAGGTGTAAACGCCCTCCCAGCCGTCATCCATGGTGATGACGATGGCTTCTTCCGGGATGTTTTTCTCCCCGCGCTTCCAGGCCATCATGTCGCTGAAGGAGATGACGGGGATCTTGGAGTCTTTGATGGCCTGCATCTGATCGCGGAACTTGGGCGCGGAGATGAGCATGGGGCTGCCGCCGCGGTCGCGGAAGTCGTGGTAGCCGAGGACGGCGACGACGGAGGATTTGTTGAGCTCAAAGGGCGGTGCAGCCGGGGCCTCGGGAGGTGGGGCGGCGGCGTCCTGCATGGCGGTTTCCTGCAGCTTCTTTTCGATGGCCTGCTCCTCGGGGGTGAGGGCGGGTTCCTCGGGCTTGGGCGGTGGAGGCGGGGGCTTGGGGGTGACGCCACTCTGCTCGGCGAGGCGGCGCAGCTTGGCCTCGATGCGCTTGCAGGAGGGCAGCGCGCCGAGGGCGAGGATGGCTAGGAGAAGCGTAAAGGCAAAACGCATGGCGTCAGGGAGTGGAGGCAGGCGGGCGCGGCCGGGTGACGAGCAGGCTCTTGAGGATGAGTTGCGGGCTGGCTTTGTCTCCGGCGGTGAGGCGCAGTGTCTCGCCACGGAGGTCGGAGGTCAAGGCAAGGCTGCCGAGGCGGAGGATGCGGAAGGTCTGGGCGCTGGAGGTGCCGCGCTCGACTTCGAGGTCTTTTTCGATGACCTGGCCGTTGCACTCGATGCGGAGCTTGAGCGGCTCCTTGAGGTCCGGGCAGGAGTAGTGGAGGAGGATGTCGTAGGTGCCTGCGGCGATAAACTCCATGCGCCAGGCGATCTCCCCGACAGTGGCGGTCTGCGAGTCTGCGGGCGGCTTTGGCACCACCTCCTGGGCCAGGGCCGGGGAGAGGGTGATAAGCGCCTGCTTCTGCTCCGGAGGCGGCGGCGCGGGCATCGGGGCAGGCATGGGCATGGTGCCCGCCTGGGCCTGCTGGGTGGCGATGAGATCAAGCACGCCGCCGGAATTGATGATCTGCTGCACGCGGGCGATCTCCGCTGTGTAGGCTTTTTTGTCCGTGGCTACGGCCGCCTGGCGCTGGAGCTCGAGGAGGTATTTGCCCAGCAGCGGGATGTGGCGTGTGCTCAGCTCCTTCTGGTAGATGCTCTCCATCTGCTGGAGGCGGGTGGCAGACTGAGGGGCTGCTGTCGTGGGAGGCGGGGGCGCAGCCGGAGCCGTGGGGGCAGGCTGCTGGGCTGAGGCACCGGTGGCCAGCAGGAGGGAGCAGAGGAAAGGAAGACGTCTCATGGCTGCCTCCTTTCTGTGGCCTCTTCGGAGAGGGCCCAGGCACCGGGGGCGGGCTTGCGGTGTTTGGCGGCAGCCTCCAGAGAGCCGAGGGTGGAGAGAAAGGCGCGCTCCATGGCATTGTGCTGCTTTTCACGCGGAGGCGGCATCACGGAGGCCAGGCCATGATTGACCAGCACATTCTGGTAGAGCCCCACATTTGGCAGGAAGAGCAGTGCGGCGAGGGTGCCGTCCTTGTCGCGGTCCGGACGAATGAGCAGGCGCAGAGGCTTGTCCCGCAGATAGGTGGCGGTGAAGTCGCGCGCGGTGCGGCCCACAGCCACGACGTCCTCGTCCTCAATGCTGAAGTATTTGGCAAAGCGCTTCACGTCGGAGTCGTCTTCCTCCACCGGGGGGCAGTCGATCCAGAGCAGGCGCACGAGGAGGGTGCGGCCTTCGTGGGTGATCTTGAAGCGTGCGCCGGAGAGGGGCTCCTCATCGGCCAGGCGTGCGTCGCTGATGTCCTCAAAGCCGCTGAAGACATCGCCATTGCTGCTGATGGCATGCATGCCGGACTTGCCTTTTTTGGGGTCGTCCAGCCGCTGGATGCGGCGGATCTCGGCGTCGATCTGGTCTTTCAGCGCGGGGCGTGTGACCGCGAGGTCGTGCAATGCATCGAGATAGCCGGAGGAGGCGGCCTTGCGGGCGGTCTCGATGGCGCTCTTGAGGGTGGCCGTGGCCTGCTGCATGGCGGCGGTGGAGGTGGTGGTCTCGGTGACAGAGGCCGGGGCGGCAGCGGCGGTGGTGTCGGTGACAGGGACGAGGCGGAGATTGCGAATGCGGATGATGTTGGCGGGGTAGCCGTCCGTGGCGGTGAAGCGGAGGGTGACGGGGTTGCGCGTGAAGTTCATGGGGCCTACGCGCACGGTGGAGAAGGTGGTCTCGTCCGTGCTGCGCTTGATCTCAAAGGCACGGTGGTTTTCTTGTGAGTTGCCGAGCAGGGTGACCTCATCAAAGGCGAACATGGCGCTCTGCTGAGGCTGAAACTTGGGCGAGGCGTAGATGCTGCCCGCCACGGGGGCATCGCTCATGTTGGCATCAAATTCGAGATGATAGCTGCCGGGCGTGAGGCGGAAGTTCTGCCACTCAGCACCGCTGCCATTGGAGCGCCAGCCACTGAGGGTTTCCCCGGAGGCCTGGGCGGAGCCCATCATGCGCGCCTGAGTGAGCGGCAGGGTGGTGGCCAGGCTGGAGGCTGTGCCGGAGTAGAGGGCCTGGAGCTGCTCGCGGCGCTGGCGGATGGCGCGTGCCTCCTCGTAGTCTCCTGCGGTGGCGACTTCGGTTTCCGCCTTGGCGAGGGCGCGCTCATACTGCTGGGTGAGGAGCTGGGAGTCCGCCATGATCTGGCGGAGGAAGGTGGAGCGCGCGGTGGTGAGCGCCGGGGGCTCCGCCGCAGGAGCCTGCGCCCGCAGGGCCGTGGCGGCCTGCAGCAGCAGGAGGAGGGCTGAGAGGCGGAGGATCATCGGGAGGCAGGCACGAGTTCCACGGCAAGGAGCTGCATGAGATTGTCCGAGACGAGCGCGTCAGCGGAGAGGGTGAGAGTGCTGGCACCATCGCTGACTTTGAGCGTGCCGGCGCTGCGCTCCTCGGGGCCTTTGATGGTGGTTTCGATGCTGGTGGTGAGGGTGTAGCGGGCTTCCTTGATGAGGAGCCTGCCGCCTTCCGCCGCACGGCAGCGGTAGCGCAGCAGCACCTCGTAGCCGCCGGGGGGCAGGGAGGGAAGCTTCCAGGAGGCGGAGGCACCGACCTGGGACCAGCCGGTGATGGCGCCGCCCTCCAGCCTCACGCCGCTGAGGGTGGCGTTTTCGAGGGGGAACTTGATGCGGTCTGGGAGCAGCGAGGTCTTGAGCGCCTGCTCGCGGGTCTGCAGGAGGAGGAGCTCCTTGTCGAGGCGGGAGAGCTCATTCTGCAGGCGCTTGCGCTCATCGCGCGCGGTGATAGCGGCATCGTAGTCACGCTCTGTGGCGAACTGCTTTTCCAGGGTGGCGAGGGTGGTGATCTGCGCTTTGAGAGGGGCGAGGCTGGCCTCGATGAGATCACGCTCGTAGCCCAGTCGCATGAGAGCGATCTCGGAGCTGGCTCCGGGGTCGTCGGTGCGCTTTTCCGCAGCCAGGGCTGACAGGGCAAACCCCGCGCCAGCAAGTGTGAGTGCGAGAACGAAACCGGGTTTCAAATGGACGAAAGCAGAAGGTGAAACAAACGCCGCCATGCTACCCAAAGCCCACCGTGAAACAAGCTAGAACTCAGAGGGGTTTTATGTCTGAGTGCGGCGTTGCTGATGGGAGCCTGATCAGGAGGGGATTATGGCAGGCAGATGAGAGGCTAAAGATTCTTTTAAAAGAGGGTTTGGCGTGATTGTCTTAGGATGGCTGGTAGCTGAAAACAGGGCAGGCACTGTGCTAAAATGCGCCGCTGGCTTGTAAGTCTAACCTCCACAGTGGACTCAGGTGTCCCGTGGGTGGGACAATTTGTAGCCACAAGTGAAAATAGCTGAGGATTCGGCATTGCAGCGCGTACGTTTTGTGTCAAGAAGGCCATCCCCCTTTCCCCCAAAAAAAAACCATTGATGCAGACAACGGACGCCCATCCGAACCTCACCCCACGTCCCTATCGCAAAATCCTCTCCCGAATCGGTTTCCTCACCGCAGGCCTGCTGCTGGGTGCGGGGCTGATGAGGTGGTATGATGCTGCCGATACGGAGGAGCACCAAGTGCTGGCCGCTTACGGACAGCAGCACCGCTCCGGCCCCTGGGGGGAGATTTATTCCACGCCATTCTCCATCTCCGCGCCCGAGGAGCTGCTGCCTCTGCGCAAGCTGGAGGAAAGCGGCACGCGGTGGCTGTTTCCCAATATGCACTACAGCGAGGTGGAGCGGCTGCTGGAAGCCACCGGCCTGCCCAGGAGCCTGGTGGCTGAGCTGACGGAGCCGGGCGTGCTGGAGCAGACCCCCTCAGGCATGGAGATGAAGCCCTCCGCCAAGACGCTGATGGCGCTGCCTGCCGGGCCGCGCAAAAAGCTCTATCAGGCGGTGCTGGAGCATCCCATGAACCGCGGGCAGATTATTTTCATTCACAAGGACACACTGGGAGACCGCTTTGGCCGCACCCATGGCGGCGAGCACACGCTGATGCTTTTCAAGCAGCTGTGCTGCGAGCACGGGGACTACCTGGTCTTCAGCGGTCTGTCGGCCGTGCTGGAGCAGCTGCCCACCTATGAGGAAAAGCGTGACTTCATGCGCGGGCTGACCAGCCAGCGCACGCTGACGCTGAGGGTGCACATCAAACCCGGGGAAGACACCTCAGACCTGGCCAACTACTGGGGCAAGGGCATGAAGGGCACGGATGTGCGCACGATCTTTGAATCGATCGCCGCCACACCCACGGGGGGCATGCTGGGAGTCATCAACATGCTGCCGCCGCTGCCGTCTTCGCAGATGTTTCTCTACCCCATGCCGGACAATCCGCTGAACGGCCCCGCACCGATCCGCGACTGCCACTGGACTTCATTTAACTTCTTCAATGACGTGGCGGAGCCGGAGCTGGGAAATCAGGATTTCTACATGCAGAAGCTGAAGGAAGAGTACATCCCGGCGGCGGGGGATCCGCGCTACGGGGACATCGCCCTCTTCACCAAGCCCTCAGGGGCCATCGTTCATTCCGCCGTGTACATTGCCGACGATATCTTCTACACCAAGAACGGCGCCACCTTCACCTACCCCTGGATGCTGGAGACGCTGCCAGACCTGATCAAGCAGTACTCGTTTCAGGTGGAGCCGGGAGAAAAACTGGTTGTGAGCTACTTCCGGAACAAGAACATGTAGCCGCATGGCGGACTATGAAGAACTGCGCAGCCTGCTGCGCCAAAGGCTGGAGATCATTGCGGATCATGCGTTTCGTGACCGCGATGCGGCGGCGCATCTTGAGGCGCTGAAGCAGGTGTCGGAGGGCATCATGGCCCAGCACCAGCGGCTGCGGGCGCAACTGCCGCCACGGCTGAATCATTTCCTGACGCAGGCGAGTTTTTCGAAGGCGCTGGAATATCTGGATAGCTCGGAGGCTTGAGCGCGTTCAAGTCGGGCAGCCAATCATGAACCGACTACGCCTTTTCACCTCCCTGCTGTGCCTCTCCCTGGCATCCCTGGCCGCTGCGGCTGACAAGCCGAACATCATCTTCATCCTGTGCGATGATCTGGGCTACGGAGATGTGAAGTGCCTGAACCCCGAGGGCAAGATCGCCACGCCGAACTTTGACCGGCTGGCCAAGGAGGGCATGATCTTCACGGATGCGCACTCCGGCTCCAGCGTGTGCACGCCCACGCGCTATGGCGTGATGACCGGGCGCTACGCCTGGCGCTCCAAGCTGCAGAGCGGCGTGCTGGGCGGCCTGAGCCCGCGCCTGATCGAGCAGGGAAGACTGACGACACCTGCGATGCTGAAGCAGCAGGGCTACTCGACGCACTGCGTGGGCAAGTGGCACCTGGGCATGGACTGGGTGCGCACCGGAGAGGTGGAGGAGCTGAGCATCGAGAAGGCGGAACACGTGAAGAATGTGGACTACACCAAGCCGATCACGAACGGGCCGACGAGCGTGGGCTTTGACACCTACTTTGGCATCAGCGCCTCGCTGGACATGGTGCCGTACTGCTTCATCGAAAACGATCACGTGACCGTGAACCCGACGGAGATGATGAAGCTGGCGATGAACAAGGGCGGCCCCGGGGGCTACACGCGCGAAGGGCCGGGGGCGCCGGGCTTCCGTGGCGAGGATGTGCTGCCCACCTTCACGCGCGAGGCGAAGAAAGTCATCGAGGCCAAGGCGAAAGCGAAGGCCCCCTTCTTCCTCTACCTTCCTCTCAATTCACCGCACACGCCCATCCTGCCGAGCGAGAAGTGGCAGGGGAAGAGCGGGATCAGCCTGTATGCGGACTTTGTGATGGAGACGGACGATGCGCTGGGCCAGATCATGCGCGTGACGGAGGAGACGGGCATCGCCAAGGACACGCTGATCATCATCACCAGCGACAACGGCTGCTCTCCGAGCGCGGACTACCCCAAGCTGCTGGCGGCGGGGCACAACCCCAGCTACAACATGCGCGGACACAAGGCGGACATCTTTGACGGTGGCCACCGCGTGCCCTTCATCGTGCGCTGGCCTGCCAAGGTGAAGGCGGGACAGACCTCGTCGCAGCTCGTGTGCCTCACGGATTTCATGGCCACCGCTGCGGAAGTGGCAGGAGCCAAGCTGCCGGAGAATGCGGCAGAAGACAGCTTCAGCATCCTGCCGGCACTGCTGGGAGAATCCGGCAAGCCGGTGCGGCAGAGCGTGATCCATCATTCGATCAATGGCTCCTTTGCTTTGCGTGAAGGGGACTGGAAGCTGGAGCTCTGCGCAGGGTCAGGCGGCTGGAGCGATCCGCGCCCCGGCAGCCCCGGAGAGAAAGGTCTGCCAGACACACAGCTTTACAATCTGAGGGCGGACATCGCTGAGAAGGACAACCTGCAGAGCAGCGAACCCGAGGTGGTAAGAAAGATGACGGCGGCGCTGGAGAAGATCGTGAGTGACGGTCGCAGCACGCCCGGAGCACCGCAGCAGAACGCGGTGCCCGTGGTGCTGAGGAAGCCCACACCGGCTGCGGCTGCGAAAGGGAAGGGCAAGGGAAAAGGTAAAGCCAAGGCAGCGGCGAATTGAATGGGGCTTACAGTCGTGCGGTGTGCTTTGTCGGCGTTGCACGGCTTGAAAGCACAAGCCGACGGAGGGGGATCATCTTGATCCCCGCACATGCAGTGTGTTTGCGGAGGGATCGAGAGCCTTGGTCTTTGCGTGAGCGTGTGGGATCGGGACCACTCCTCCAGAGCGTTGGCAGGAGAGAATGGGATTCGTTTTCAGCAGCGCGTGTCATAGGCTCACCGCTTACCAAGCGTCTGCAGTGATGAAATGCATGATCTGCAGAAGGAAATATAGACGTGTGGTGGTCATGGTGGCATGTCAGGTCTGTATCTGATCATTTCATGCGCAATCCCGAGGACCAACGATATCTCATCGCCCAGACCGTGCTGCAGGTGCGCAGCCAGCACGCCACCTCCCGCCGCGCGCTTGCGGACGCCCTGCGCCTCTCGCCGACGACCGCCGGGCTGTATGTGGACCATTTGATAGCCTCCGGCTACCTGCATGAAAACGGGCTGGAGAAAGCGCCGATGGGCCGCCCGAAACGCCTGCTGACCACCAATGCGCAGGCGGGATGGTTTGCGGGGATCGAGTTCAATGCGGAGCGCATCCAGGCGGTGAGCGTGGATTTCTCCGGCCACAAGACCGCCAAGCGCATCGTCAGCCTGCCGGAGTCTGTGACACCGGCCAGGGTCGTCTCCGAGATCAAGAGCACGATCAGTGAGCTGGCCCAAAATGCCACAGGACCGCTGCTGGGCATCGGCATCGGAGTGCCGGGCCTTGTTGATCCCGGCGCGGGCATGGCCCACGAGTACGCCTTCATTGAAGGCTGGAAGGATGTGCCGCTGGTGCAGATGCTGCAGGAGAAAGTGGGCGCCATCGTCACGATGGACAACAACCTGCGCGTCATCGCGCTGGCGGAGCGCTGGTTTGGCGGCGCGTCGGAGCTGGCAGACTACGTCATTCTCGGGCCACGCAGCGGGTTTGGCTGCGCCATTGTCATCGGCGGGCGGGTGATCACCGGCTCCTCCTACGGAGCAGGCGAGGTGGGGCGCTGGCCCTGGGGCGAAGGCGGGGAGGTGCATGATGTGCTCTCCTCTCCGGCGGTGTGGAGACGGCTGACAGGCAAAAGCAAACGCGCCAGCCTGCCCCCGGACCTGCATGCTGCGCTGGCGGCTCTGGCCGGACAGCGTGGCGAGGAGCGGGACGCCATCGTGAAGGACTATGCACGCGTGCTCTCCAGCATGCATCTGCTGCTGGACAGTCACACGTGGATCCTGCACGGGCCGCTGACGGCGCTGGGAGATGAGTTTTGCGCAGACATCGTGGCGGCGGCCTCGCGCATGGCACCGGCACTGCGGGGCAAGCGCATCCGCCTGCTGCGTTCGCAGCTGGGAGACAATGCCGGCGCGCTCGGTGCCGCGAGCCTGGCCATGGAAAAGTGGGCGCCGTGATGGGGCGGCTCTGCGCAATGACTGCCGATGGGACGAGGCCTTGGGGTGCTTCGGAGGGTGGGGGCTTTGATGACTGCGGAGCGGTGGGCAATGGCGGTGCGTTGAGGGATCGGGACAATCCCTCTCCTCCAATCCATGTACGCGGCGAAGCTCTGGCGGAGTGGGATCGTCCCGATCCCACACGCTCCCGCATTGGCCAGCGTTTTCGATCCATCCGCGAACAGGCTGCATGTGCGGGGATCAAGATGATCCCCCTCCGTCGGCTCGTGCTTTCGTGCTTTCACACCGGCAGCGTGGTGCCAGGAATGGCCACAGGATACCAGCCGTCGGCATCGGGTTTGACCGGTGGCTCAGTCTGCCAGGTGATGTTGTCAGGGGCCAGTTTTTCCTGGGAATTCAGCGCCTGCTCCCAGGTGATGACCTGTCCGGTGTAGGTGGCCATGCGGCCCATCACTCCCATGAGGGAGCTGTAGGCGGCGTATTCGGCATCGATGCGCACCTTGCCGGTGCGGATGTTTTCAAAGAAGGCGTCGTGCTCAAGCTGATAGGCGTCGTTTTTGATGCGCGTGCGCTTGCCGCCCGGAGGCTGGCCATTGATGAGGAAGCGGCCGCCATCGCCGAGATCGGCCACGCCCTTGGTGCCGTGGAAGTGCTCGCTGACACTACGCGCGCATTTGCCGCCGATCTGGCAGCACTGGCTGAGCAGGCGGTAGCCGCCTTCGTATTCAAACTCCACGGTGTGGTGGTCAAAGATGGTGCCGTTTTCGCGTTTGTTGCGCACAGAGCGTCCGCCCTGGCCCACGGCGCGCAGGGGCATCCGGCCCTGCACCGCCCAGTTGGCCACGTCGAGGTTGTGGCAGTGCTGCTCCAGGATGTGGTCTCCGCTCATCCAGGTGAAGAAATACCAGTTTCTGATCTGGTAGTGCATCTCGCTCTCTCCGGGCTGGCGTGGAAAGCCGGGGCGGGAGGTGCCGTTCCAGTACACGCGGCCAAAGAGCAGGTCGCCGATCTCGCCGCCGTGGAGGCGCTGCATCATGTCGATGTAGGCGGGATCGTAGCGGCGCTGAAAGCCCACGCAGACATTGAGGTTCTTCTTTTTGGCCTCTTCCGCAGCGGCCAGCACACGGCGCACGCCTGCGGCATCCACGGCCACGGGCTTTTCCATGAACACATGCTTTCCCGCCTTCACGGCCTGCTCAAACAAAAACGGCCTCGGCCCCGGCGGCGTGCCGATGAGCACCACATCCGCGATCTGCATGACCTTGCTCCAGTCCTCAAACTGCGTGAAGACCTGGTCCGGCGGCACGTCCACCTGGCCCTCGTGTTTCTGCTTGAGGATGTCGAGCGCGGCCTGGGCCTTGCCTTCGAGCGGGTCCAGCACGGCCACGAGCTTGATGGTGGAGCCTGCGGAGAGCGCCTGATTGCAGGCACCGGTGCCGCGGCCGCCGCAGCCGATGAGGGCTATCTTGATGTCGCTGCTGCCACCGGAGGCAAAGGCATGCGTGGCGGCAGACATGGCCGCTGCGGTGGTGGTGGCGAGGAAGGAGCGGCGCGTGGGAGTGTCCATGGCTGGCGTGGGTGCAGAGAGGCGGAAACGCGTGTGTGGGGTGTATATTTCAACACGGTCATCCCTTTGCTGGGGCAGAATCCGGACACTGTGAGAAAGATGAAGACGGGGATGGAGCCGCTGGACGCAGCATGCCAGCGCCCCGCAAAAGAAAGTGGTGGAAGGGGTGATATGGAAATCCACCCCGATGGTGCAGCTCAAGGCGAAAGAGAAAGAGACCCTGAAGACAAACTGGGTTCTTCGTATTAGGCTTGCCGTCGGGGGAAATCTAAGATTCACTCGCCTTATGCCTGCCACTGATGCGCCTTCTGATCTCCGCCGCTGGGTGAACCGCACGACGTTTGGCGTCTCGCCTGCGCTGCTGGAGGAGGTGACATCTGCCGGATGGGAAGGCTGGGTTCAGTCGCAGCTGGCTCCGAATGACAAGGCTGACTCAGACTGCCTGAAGCGCCTGAAAAATCTCCGGCTGCACATTGAATATGACGTGCAGCCCATGACGACCGCCGCTGCTGCGGGCACCAAGCCCATGATGACGGCGAAGGCCGCAGTCAAGGTGAACGAGGACCGTCCGCTGAAGCTGCTGGACCAGCCGCTGGAAAAGACCTTTTCCATGTATGGCGTAAATGAGGTGGACTACGTGGAAAAGAGCCGCGCCATGGAGGAGGTGATGATGTCCGCGCTGCTGCGTGCCGTGCACAGCCGCTGGCAGGTGCGCGAGATGCTGGTGGAGTTCTGGCACAACCACTTCAACGTGAACGCGGAGAAGGACGAGTCCGTGCTGCTGGCCATGCCCGCCTATGACCGCGATGTGATCCGGGCGCAGGCGCTGGGAAATTTCCGCGCCATGCTGCAGGGCGTGGCACAGAGCGCGGCCATGCTTTTCTATCTGGATGGTGTGGAGAGCAAGGCCAGTCCGGCGAATGAGAACTTTGCCCGCGAGCTCTTCGAGCTGCACACCTTTGGGGCTAGAAACTACCTCAACCATCTGTGCACCAAGTGGCGCGAGGTGCCCGGCGCACTGGAAGGCAAACCGGCGGGCTACATCGACCAGGACGTGTACGAGGCCGCGCGCGCCTTCACGGGGTGGACGGTGGAAAATGGCAATGAGGATGACGATGGCGTCAAGCGGCCCAACACCGGCAGGTTCATGGTGCGTGAGGCCTGGCACGATCCCTACCAGAAGCGCGTGCTCGGCGTGGAGTTTGACTCCCAGCGTCCGGCGCTGGAGGACGGTCTGCGGGTCATTGACCTCGTGGCGCGGCATCCGGCTACAGCGCACTTTATTTCTGAAAAGCTCTGCCGCCGCTTCGTCAGCGACGAGCCGCCGGAGACGCTGGTCAAAAAAGCGGCGGCGGAATTCACGGCTGCGCTGGATGCGCCGGATCAGATCGCGCGTGTGATGAAGGTGATCCTTCTGAGCCCGGAATACCGCAGTGCTCCGGCCACGAAGTTCAAACGCCCGCTGGAGTTTCTGGCGGGTTACCTGCGCGCCGTGGGCGCTGACTTCGCGCCGCGCATGGATGTGGTCTACCAGCTGGATGAGATGGGGCAGCGCCTCTTCCGCTGGCCCACGCCCACGGGGCATCCGGACAGCAGCGGCTACTGGCAGAGCGGCACCTTCCTGCTGCGGCGGTGGAATCTGCCGCTGGTGCTGCGGGATGAGAGCTGGAAGGGCATCGCCGCATTTCATTTTCTCACGCTGACACCCGCGGACTGCACCACGGCGGGTCAGGTGCTGGACCACTGGAGCGGGCGGCTGCTGGGCGGCAAAGTCGAAGGCCAAAGCCGTGCGGCGCTGCTGCAGGTGCTGATGGATGATGACGACGCCAAAGACGACAGCGAATTCAGCGGAGACGACAAGGACCGCGACGCACGCATCGGCTCATGCGTGGCGCTGATCGCGGCATCGCCGGAGTTTCAGTATCGTTGATTCAATCGCATGCAGATCTTTTTATGAACACGAACGCACATTCACTCACCCGCCGTGCGCTGCTGCGCGGGGCGCTCGGCACCTCGTGTCTCGCGCTGGGTGGCGGCATCCAGCGGCTGGCCTTTGCCGAAGACAGCTCCGCAGCCTCCGGGCGCGATCTGCTGGTGACGATCTTTCTACGCGGTGGCTGCGATGGGCTGGGCGTGCTGGCCCCGGTGGATGATGCGCACTACCGCGCGGCGCGGCTGGCCTCTCTGCGCATCGTGGAGAAAGGGGAGCGCCCGGGGCTCGCCATCAAAAACGGCCCCACGGACCAGGACTGGCGGCTGCACCCTGATGCTGCACCGCTGCGGGAGCTGTATGAGCACGGAGATCTGGCTCTGATCCACGCCTGCGGTCTGAAGAACGGCACGCGCAGCCACTTTGATGCTCAGGACATGATGGAGCGCGGCATCAACGAGCAGAAACACCTCGGGCTCGGCACCGGCTGGCTTACCCGCTTGCTGGAGACACTGCCCGGCACCGGAATGCTGCCGGGGCTGAGCGCGGACGGGGCCATGCCCGTGTCCCTGCTGGGCAGCACGCATGCAGCGGCCATCACCAACCTGCAGGACTTCAACTACTACGGCGATGACCGCCAGATGCGGGCGCTGCGCCTCATGCATGCGCAGAGCAGTGAAAAGGGCGCGGGCGGAAACCGCATGCTGACCCTGTTGCAGGAGGTGACGAAAAAGCTCCCCAAAAAACCGGACGGCAGTGTGGCCGGCTACGTGCCTGCCAAGGGGGTGACCTATCCCGAGAATGAGTTTTCGAATGCCCTCAGGACTGTGGCGCAGCTGGCCAAAATGGAGATGGGCCTGCAGGTGGCCGCGCTGAACTATGGCGACTGGGACACGCACTCGGGGCAGGATTACCGCCTGAATGATCTGGTGGCCAATCTGGCCGGGCCGCTGCACGCCTTCTACGCCGACATCTCCGCCCAGCGTCAGCGCACCACCATCGTGATCATGAGCGAGTTTGGCCGCCGGCTGAAATCGAATGAGAGCGGCGGCACGGATCACGGCCACGGCAATCTGATGTGGGTGCTGGGCAGCGGCATCAAAGGCGGGCGCTGCCACGGCACGTGGCCCGGGCTGGCAAACGGCCAGCTCGATGAGCATGCAGATCTGGCCATCACCACGGACTACCGCGAGGTGCTCGGGGAGGTGCTGCAGGCCCGCATGCGCGGGGCGGACGTGGGAAAAGTTTTTCCAGGCTTCAAAGCCGGACGGTCCCTGGGACTGGTGTGATCCGCAGCCCGGGCGGGAATATTGCTGAAAAAACGCGATACTTTTTTTCGTGCTTTCCCAAAGCGACCCGCTAACCTCGCGGCCTCGTTTCCCTAAACAAGCACTCACCATGAGCTACTCCTCACCCAAACTTCACAATGCAATGTGGCCCGGACTCGTCGGCAAAGGCGATGGCGAAGGCCAGGAACCCCCGATCAGCCTGGAAAAGATGCTGGACCTCACGGCTGCCGCAAATGTGAACGGCCAGAAGTTTGAGGGCATTGACTACTTCCTCTTCCTGCCGCACACCAATCCTGAGGCCAGCGACGACGAGATCAAGAAGATCGCCGACCTGATTGCGGGCAAGGGCTTCAGCGTGGGCTCCCTGGTGGCCCCCGTGTGGCCGGGCACCGTGGGTGATTCCGCCATGGGCGACGACGCCCAGCAGGAGAAATTCCTCAGCGCGGTGAAGATGGCCTGCCGCATCGCCAAGATCTTCAACAACCACGGCGTGCGCAAGTATGGCGTGATCCGCATCGACTCCGCTGAATTTGGCGTGGGCAAGTGGCGCGAAAATCCGAAGGCCAACACGGCCCGCATCGTGGACACCTTCAAGAAGGCCGCCCAGATCGCCGCCGACAATGGCGAGCGCCTGGCCGCCGAAGGCGAAATCTGCTGGGCTGGCATGCACTCCTGGAAGGACATGCTGGACGTGCTGGAAGGCGTGGGCATGCCAAACGCCCTGGGCTTCCAGGCCGACCTGGCCCACACCTACCTCTACACCCTGGGCTACAACGCCCCCGAGCACGCCCTGCTCAAGGAAGGCTACAGCGACGCCGAATTCTGGGCCGCCTATGAGAAGATGACCGACGCGCTCCGCCCCTGGACGATCGACTTCCACGTGGCGCAGAACGACGGCACCGTGCACGGCGCCGGCTCCCACGACAAGACCGGCAAGCACTGCCGCGCTGACGATCCGAACGGCAAGCTGGACATCACCAAGGCCTCCGGCTACTGGCTCAAGGACGCCGCCGCTCGTGGCATCAAGCACATCTGCTGGGATGGCTGCATGTTCCCGAACGCCGTGCTGGAAACGCCAGACACCTGGAACAAGATCCTGGACGCCATGATCAAGGTGCGCGACGCCCACGGCTGGTAAACCCAGGCCCGCAGGCTGAACTGCTCAAATCCAACGCCGCAGAGTTTCACCGCTCTGCGGCGTTTTGTTTTCACCACCACCGCATGCATCGTCTCCTTGTCATGCTGCTCATGCTGGCCTCCTGTGCGCGCATGAGCGCCCCTGTGAAGCTGCCGCCTGAGTTTGCCGCCGTGCTGCCGAAAGCATGCCGGCAGGTGCTGCATGTGGCTGCGGCAGACCCGCAGACCTCGGCGGCGGAGCTGAGGATGCTGGAACGCGTGGCGGGGGATGAATGGCATGCGGCGGGGGCGGGCATCAAAGTACGCATCGGCCGCAATGGCATGGCCTGGGGGCATGGTGAATTCGGGCTCAAGGCACCGGAGGGCTGGCGAATCAAAAAGGAAGGCGATGGCTGCGCACCGGCGGGTGTGTTTCGCATCACGCAGGCGTTTGGAGATGGACCCAAGCCAGGCTGGATGAAGCTGCCTTATCTGCCATGCAGCGCGCACCACTGGGGCATCGATGATGTGAACTCCAGGCACTACAACCAGATCGTGGATGATCGTGTGGTGGCGTGTGACTGGACCGGGCCGGAGACGATGGTGCCGAGCAGCGGCTGCTACCGGCTGGGCGCGGAGATCGCGCATAATCCTCACCACACACCGGGTCTGGGCTCCTGCATTTTTATGCATATCTGGCTGGGGAAAAACACGGGCACGGCTGGGTGCACGGCCATGGCTGAAATCAATTTGAGCAAGGTGCTGGCCTGGCTGGACCCAGCGGCGCAGCCCTGTCTGGTGCAGGGGGTGGTGAGGCCGTGACATGCGGTGCTGCGCGTGAAATGTGCCGAGGGGGCGTGGCGTTGGTTTGGGGCTGCCTGCGGCGGGCGTCTGCCGGGCTGCGGCGTGTGTTTCCAACTTTGTTTTTTCCTGCCATGAAGATGTCTGTGTTTCTGCGACGAGGTGGTTTTGCAGCGGTAATGCTGATGACGGTGCTGCTGCGTGCACAGGAGCCGGTAGCCGGACAGCGGGCGGAGGTGACGCGGGATCTGTGGGTGTCGGCCTACCCGACGGAGGTGGAGGGCAGCAACGGGGGCTCGCCCCGGCTGAAGCTGAAGGGGATTCAGGAGTTCTTTCTGGTGGATCTCGATGCCGCGCCCCTGAAAGGCCGCAGGGTGCGCAAAGCGCAGCTGCATGTGCGGCTGCAGAGCAAGGAGCATCCGCTGGGGCGCACGACGGTGTCCACCATGGCGGAGGAGTGGCATGAGGGTAATGGCACAGGCTACCAGAAAGTGGTGGGGGCCAGCTCCTTTGCCTGGGCGCGCACCGGCGAGGCGCGCTGGGCCAAGGACGCGCCGGACATGACGGCGGTGATCAATGGCGAGGGCGGCTCGCTGTGGGGCTTTGGGGAGGCGAGCGCGCCGGATGCCGAGGGCTGGCAGGTGATCCCGGTGGCGCCCGAGGTGGTGCAGGCACGCATTGACGGCAAGTCGTTCGGCTTTGCGGTGATGGACGATGTGGGCAGCGAGTATGAGCGCGAGGGGAACTCGTTTAAGTACCTGCCGCAGCTGAACCGCTACGTGAGCAGCCGTGAAGACCGGCGGGACAGCCGGCCGTTTTTTACGCTGTGGCTGGAGGACGCTTATTCCGGGTCCAAGATGGTGAATGCGCCTGCAAAAGCGGGGCCGGTGCAGCCGGTGGAGCTGCCGCCGCTGGTGGCTGATGAAGGAGTGGATGAGGCGCTGCCGCTAGTGTGCCGGGACGAGTATGGCGAGCCGCTGAAGGCACTGCGGCTGCATGCGGCCAAGGGGGAGGCGGTGGGCTTCATGCTGAGTGCGCGGCCTGCGGAGGTGCAGGTGGTGCTGCCAGGTGTGGAGGTGCGGCTGCATGCGCTGCCGCTGGCGGGTGGGGTGCAGGACCCGCTGGTGCCTGCGGGGCGCAAGGCAGACGGCACGGGAGCGGATGCGCAGGCGCTGGCTGCGGCGGACACGTATGTGGAGCTGCGCGTGCCGAAGTCGGCCACGGCAGGCGGGTGCACGGGCTCGGTGAGCGTGGCGGGGCGAACCGCGCCACTGCGGCTGCAGGTGTGGAATTTCACGCTGCCGGACAGGCTGTCCTTTCTGGCGCAGATGAATGCGTACGGGCTGCCAGGACATGTGAGGGAGTATTACCGGCTGGCACACGAGCACCGCACGGTGCTGAATCAGCTGCCCTATGGCTGGACGGGGAAACTGGATGAGCCGCAGCCGGTGATCGGTGCGGACGGGCGCTGGGACTGGCGGGCGTATGACGAGGCCTTTGGCCCGCTGCTGGACGGCAGCGCGTTTGAGGGACTGCCGCGTGCGGGCGTGCCGGTGGACGCGTGGTACCTGATGCTGAACGAGAACTGGCCGATGAAGCATGACGCGCACTTTCGCGGCGGCTACTGGATCGAGGACGCGTATGACACGGGCTACTGGCAGGAGTTTCGGCAGTCTGCGGCGGAGGTGGCGCGGCACTTTGAGGAGAAGGGCTGGACGGAGCCGATGGTGGAGTTTTACCTGAACAACAAGGTGTACTTCAAAAAGGATGACTGGCGGAAGTGCACGGCGGCGTGGGTGTTTGATGAGCCGATGCAGACGCAGGATTTCTGGGCGCTGCGGCGGTTTGGGCTGGAGTTCTGGGCGGCGGTGGAGCCGTGGCATAAGGTGCGGCTGTGCTACCGGGCGGACATCTCGCGCCCGCAGTGGCAGCGGGATCTGCTGGACCACTGCGTGAATGTGGAGGTGGTGAGCGGGGCGCTGCGCACCTGGTGGCCGCGTGTGAGCCGCCGCGCGGAGCAGTGTGGAAACCTGTACTACATGTACGGCAGCGCCAGCGCGCCGGGCACGCCCTGCTGGGCCAATGCGGCGTGGTGCGTGGAGGCATGGGGCCTGGGCGCCGATGGCGTGGTGCCGTGGAATACGATCGGGGACAAGGCCGCGTGGCAGAAGCCGACGGAGACCTCGCTGCTTTATCCCACCGACCAGGGGCCGCTGCCGGGCGTGCGCATGCTGTCCTTCCGCGCGGGTCAGCAACTGGTGGAGTACCTGACGCAATACACCGCGCTGTGCGGGCACTCGCGTGCCGAGGTGATGGCGGCGGTGCGTGCGCTGCCGGGACTGACGGCCACGCTGGTGAAGAAATCAGAAGATGATGCGGGGAGATCCCAGTTTGGCGAGCAGACGCACGCGGCGCTGCAAAGCCTGCGGCTGCGCCTGGGCCAGTGGCTGGATGCCAAGGCCCCGCCTGCACGCGAGCGCTGGCATGATCCACGGCCTGCGAGGGCGGAGTTTAAAAAAGCCCGACAGGTGGAGGTGGTGAAGCCGTGAGGTGAGATGGGCGCTTCTATCCTTCGTGCCACTCAGCGGTACTCGATCACATCGCTGTTCTTGAAGCGCACCTTGGGCAGGGAGGCGTAGCGGTCGTCGGGGTGGCGGTAGCCGGCGGGGCAGAGGACAGCTGTGGTGAAGCCCTGGGCTTCGAGGCCGAGGAGTTCGTCGTACTTGTCCGGGGCAAAGCCTTCCATGGGGCAGGTGTCGATATTCAGCAGCGCGGCAGCGGCCATGAACTGACCGAGGGCGATGTAGGCCTGCATCTTGGCCCATTCCGGGGTCATGTAGCCTGAGGCCAGCGTGCCGGTGAGCATTTTGCGAAAGCCTGCGAGCGCCTCGGGCGTGCCGCCGCGCACCTCGATCATGCGGGTGATGTTGGCGTCGATCTCGGGCTCGCCCATGCTGCGCTTGGTGGCCATGACCACGAGGTGGGAGCAGTCCGCCACCTGACGCTGACGCCAGGTGTGGGCCACGAGCTTTTCCCGCAGCTCCTGATCCTGCACGATGATGAATTTCCACGGCTGCAGGCCGAAGCTGGACGGCGTAAGGATGAGAGACTCCTCCAGCGCGGCCCAGGTGTCTGCGGGGATCTTCTTGGTGGGGTCGAAGACTTTGGTGGCGTAGCGCCAGTTCAGGGCGGTGAGGAGTTCGGCGGTGGTCATCGGGCGCGAGTATGAAGTGACCCTTTCAGGATGAAAGCTGAAAGTTGGTGAGGGGCAGCGAACAGACGAGGGCAAATTTGGAGTGCGGCTGCGCAGCGAGGCACGAGTGAAGCTGCCGCTTTCGAGCGGCTTGTGGTTTGCGAATGCACGGCAGGCTTTCGCGTGCCCAGCAGCGTCCCGCTTTTGAGCTTTGTGCGGACTTCGTGCGTCGCCCTTCACGTCGAAAGCTGTAGCTGCGTTCATTCTTCACTCCGCAACCGCACTCCATATTTGCGCTGCGTCACTCCATGGCCTGCTGCGTCACTCCAGCTCCGGCGGCACGTTGCCGTAGGTCCAGGGCTGGCTGAAGGGCGGGGCCTTGGGGGGCTCGGGCTTGGGTTCGGCGGGCATCTGGTTGGCGAGCTCGACACCCTTTTTCGCCATCTGCGTACCGGCGGTGATTTCGAGATTGGAGTACGCGGTGAGGCGTGTCTCGTAGCCGCCGCCGTGCGGGCCAAAGGCCTCCTCCGTGGGCACGTAGCCGACGATGCCATTCGAGAGCTCGCACGGAAAGGTGAAGAGGTGGTGGCTGCCTTTTTTGATGTCGAGGCCGTACTGCACGAAGTACTCGGCGGGATCGGAGACAAAGCAGGCGGGGCCCAGCTTGATGCACTGCACCTCGCAGTCCACGACCGGATGCGTTTTGTTCAGGTGGTCCAGCAGCAGGATCTCCTTGGCAAAGAGGTAGTCCGTGGTGTCTCCTGCGGGGCGCGGCTGGCTGGCTATAGCGAGGCTTTTTTCCACACGCTGCGGTGATGGCGGGCGGCGCTTGATCTTGAGCACCTCCTGCCGGGTGTCGATGGGTGCGGCGGTGATCTTGGGCATGGTGAGCAGCACGCGAATGGCCTCAGCTCCGACACGGCCACCCACGAGGCGGCTCCATTCCTCGGGCTTCGGAGTTTGCGCCGTGCTGAGGTTGTCCACCTGGGTGATGTCGCCGCAGGCTCCCTGCATGAAGACGACGGGGGCGTGGGTGTCCAGCCCGCCCTGGATGGTCTTTTCGAGGTATTGGATCCAGTTGGCGGAGATGCCGCCGGGATTGGTGGTGGCATGGCAGGCGTAGTTCACCACCACGCCGACGAGCTGGCCCTGCAGGTCCCAGGCACCGATGACGCCGACCTGCGGATCGATGGGGCCGGCGTATTCGAGGATGTCGGGATTGCCGGGGCGGGGGTGGCTCCAGCTCTGGCCGTTTTTCATGCGCAGGCGGCGGTTGAAGGCCACCTTGTCCTCATGGCCAAAGCCAAAGCCGAGCTGCACGGGTACCTTGGCTGTGTTGGCGGCCACCACACCGGCCACGATCTCGTGCGTGAGACGCAGCAGGTAGCCGGGATCGGCGCAGGAGGACTCCTCATACGCCAGCTTTTTCACGAGGTCGGAGGCGGTGTCGTACTCGCCGGGCATGACCATGCCGACGGGTCCGGAGCTGTGGGAGTGGGAGGCGCAGATGAGCACGGCATCGCCCTTGATGCCGGTGGCTTTTTCGATCTGGGCGCGGGCGTCCAGCACCACCTGGCGGGGCACCACGAGGGAGTCGAGTCCGATCAGCACGGCCGTTTTTTTGCCGTCGTCAAAGAGGGCCACGCGCACTTTGCAGGGGTCGTGAAAGGTGCGGTGGTAGCTTTTGCCGTAGCCGCCCGGCTGCTCCATGCCGATGTCCGGAGTGATGTCCCGCTGGGCAAATCCGGCCCTGATGGAGGAGGTGAGCGGTGCCGCTGGCGGGGCGGCGTGGAGGCAGAGGGGAAGAAGGCCGACAAGCAGGAGGGACAGGCGCATGTAAAAAATTACGCTGACGTCCCGGTGATTTTGGTGATAAAAAATTACATTACAGGTTGGTGTGATTATTGCATATTTCCGGAATCTTCAGACCCCAGTAAACGAAGTTTAGTCTCCCGCTGAACCGTGCACGCTGCTTACTACATCGCCAAAGGCCAGAAAACTCTCGGCCCCTGCTCCAAGGACGATCTGCGCAACTTCCTTGCGTATGGTTCCATTCGTGACAGCGACCTGGTGAAGCGTGAGGATGAGGAGCAGTGGCGGCCGGTTTCCAGTCTGATGGAGCTGCAGCTGGAGGGGCAGGTGGTGGCGGACGGACTGACGGTGCTGCCCACGCGCCGCCGCGTGGCGCGCTACCGGGACTATCATCGCGTGCCCTACAATCAGCGCGGAGGCACCGTGCTGCGCCGGCTGATCATGGGCTTTCTCTTTTTCCCGCCGATGCTCTGGATGGCGGCCGTGGCGCTCTACACCGACCACATCTTCCGCCAGAAGAAGGATGAAAACGGCTACCTCATCGTTTGGGGGCGCTGGGTGGAGGTGCTGGCCACGGTGCTGATCATCCTGAATGCCATCCTGTGGTGGATGCTGCTCAGCTACACCGCGTGGATTCTGGGGCCGGGACTGGCGGAGCTTTCCAAGGGAATGGGAGAGGCGGCCGATGTGATCAAGGGGCTGTTTAACGATCTCTTTTCCAAGTAAATCGACCGCCGAGGCGGCGTGGGGCCACGTGTGGATTGCCATTCGGTGTGCAGGATTTGGCATCCTATGGCCATGCTGACACTTGCTCATTTGAGGCTGCGTTGGTTGTGGCATGAAAGCCATCCAACACCTTTCAATCTTCGCCACCACGCTGCTTGCCACCATCGCCGTGCAGGCTGCTCCGCTGGACACCACCGCCGCCTCCAAGCAGGTCGATGCCCTGCTGGCCAAGGGATGGCAGAAGCACAAGATCCAGCCGAATGCGCCGGTGGATGATGCCACCTTTCTGCGCCGTGCCTACCTGACGGTGGTGGGCCGCATCCCCACGCTGGAGGAGGCCACCGCCTTCCATGCCTGCCAGATGCCGGACAAGCGCGCCAAGCTGGTGGACAAGCTGCTGGCCAGCGAAGGCTACGTGCAGAATTTTTTCAACTACTGGGCCGATGTGCTGCGCGCGCAGAGCCAGGGTGTGGCAGGCAGCACCACCTCGCAGAACTACCTGAACTACATCCGCACCGCGCTGCGTGAAAACAAGCCCTGGGACCAGATGGCCCGCGAGCTGGTGAGCAGCGAGGGCACCTGCTTTGACACTGGCGCCATCGGCTACTACATGCGCGACCGTGGCATGCCGCTGGACAATCTCTCCAACACCACGCGCATCTTTCTCGGCACGCGCATGGAGTGCGCCCAGTGCCACGACCACCCCTTTGACAAGTGGACGCAGAAGCAGTTTTACGAGATGGCGGCCTTCACGCACAACATGAGCTCCACCAACTACCGCTCCCAGACGGCGGAGGAGGTGCAGAAGATGATCCGCCAGGACAAGTCGCTGGACAATGATTCGCGCGATCTCATGCGCCAGGCCATCACCGAGGCGGTGCGCCCGCTGCGCGACACGCAGGTGGTGCAAAACAAAGGCCAGCTGCGCCTGCCGCATGACTACAAGTACAAGGACGCCAAGCCCAAGGACGTGGTGCCCGCTGCTGTGATGTTTGGCAAGCCGGTGGAGCTCAAGAAGGAGTCCAACCCGATCGATGAATTTGGCCGCTGGCTGACCTCGTCTGAAAATCCGCGCTTCACCACCATCATTGCGAACCGTCTGTGGAAGCGTGTGTTTGGCGCAGGCCTGTATGAGCCGGTGGACGAGATGATGGACAGCAGCGTGGCCTCCAATCCCGAGCTGATGCGATTCCTGGAAAAGCAGATGGCGGAGATGAAGTATGACATGAAGTCCTACCTGCGCATGCTGCTGAACACGCAGGCCTTCGCCCGCGCCAGCACGAAGGAAGTGGCACCCGGCACGCCCTACTACTTCCAGGGCCCTGTCTTCCACCGCATGAGTGCAGAGCAGGTGTGGGACTCGCTGGTGACCCTCGTGAGCCCGGACCCCGAGCAGTCCAACTGGAGCCTGCGTGAGCGCGAGCACCGCGATCTGGAAAACCGCCAGCGCCTGGCCCGCCTGCTGGACAAGACGGAGCCCGCGCTGCTCTATGAGGCCGCCAAGGAAGTGTCCGCCGCCATGCGCGAGCAGAACAAGGAGTTTGACCAGCTGCGCAAGGAGCTGGACGAAGCCCGCGCCAAGGAGGACAAGGTGAAGGCCCGCGAGATCCAGCGCCGCCTGGGCGAAAGCCAGCGCATCCTGCGCGAGCAGGTGAGCAAGTGCTTCTACGCCGCCGCCAAGAAGTCCGGCAACCAGGCCATCCAGCAGGAGCTGGCCGCCGTGAGCGGAGACGGTCCCATGGAAATGGCGATGATGAATCTCATGCAGGACAGCCGCGTGGACCCGAAAGACGCGCCGCTGAGCCCGCAGATCCTGGCCACCGTGAAGGCGGACGAAACCGTGCTGGGCATGAAGGATGAGAAGAGCATCAAGAGCTTTGAAAACTACCAGCGCACGCTGCACCAGACCTGGAGCCGCGCCGCCGAGCTGCCCTCTCCTGCACCGCGCGGACACTTCCTGCGCGAGTTTGGCCAGAGCGACCGCGAGATCATCGAAAATGCCAACGATGAAGCCAGCGTGCCGCAGGCGCTGACGATGATGAATGGATCGCTGCTCAGCCAGCTGACCAGCGCCTGGTCCACACTCAGCATCAATCTGCGCAAGGCGAAGACGAATGAGGAGAAGATCGACACGCTCTTCCTCAGCCTCTACTCCCGCAAGCCGAACGCCAAGGAGAAGGCCCACATGCTGCAGACGGTGGAAAGCTACGCCACCTCCAAGACCCTGTGGGAGGACATCACCGTGGCCGCGCTGAGCACGCAGCGCTTCATCTTTGTGGAATAACCGCCGCCTGATTTTTTAAAACGAACAAACCGAACCTTTAAACTGACACGACCATGAAAACGCCTGGCAATGATCTCTCCCGCCGCACAGTGATGACACGCATGGCGCAGTCCTGCCTCGGAGTGGGGCTGCTGCCCTCCATGGAGCATCTCTTCTCCAGCAAGGCCTTCGCCGTGGGTGAAGGCAGCGCCACCGCCAAGCAGGCGGCCACTGCACGCAATGTCATCTTCCTCTACATGACCGGCGGCCAGAGCCATCTGGACACCTGGGATCCGAAGCCGGACAACAAGGAAGTGGCGGGCCCGGTGAAGGCCATCAAGACCAGCGCCGATGGCGTGCAGATCAGCGAGTACCTGCCGCGCATGGCCAAGCAGATGCATCACGCCTGCGTGATCAACTCCATGGCCACCAACACCGCCGCGCATGAGCAGGCCAACTACTTCATGCACACGAGCTTTGGTCTGCGCAGCACCATCAAGCACCCCGGCATGGGCGCGTGGCTGAGCTTCTTCCAGGGCCCCGGCAATCCGGCGCTGCCGCCGTATGTGTATGTGGGCAATGACAGCCGCCATCCCGGCGCGGGCTTCTTTGCCAAGAAGCACGGCCCGCTGATGGTGAACAACCCCGAGGCAGGTCTGCAGAACGTGACGCCGCAGAAGGGCGTGACGGACGAGCGCTTTGGCATGCGCCGCGAGCTGGCGCATTCGCTGGATGCGGAATTTCAGGGCAAATGGGACACCCGTGGTGTCAAAGCCTACGCCGATGTGTATGACGATGCCGTGCGCCTCATGAAGAGCGAGGACCTCGTGGCCTTTGATCTGACCAAGGAACCCGACGCCGTGCGCCAGGCCTATGGCAAGGACACCTTTGGCCAGGGCTGCCTGCTGGCACGCCGTCTGGTGGAGCATGGAGTGCGCTTCATCGAGGTGAGCCTGGGCAGCTGGGACACCCACGTGGCCAATTTCATCAACACGCCGCAGCTCTGCAACACGCTGGACACCGCGCTGGCCGCGCTGATCTCCGACCTGGAGCACCGTGGCATGCTGGACAGCACCATGATCGTGGTCTCGTCCGAGTTTGGCCGCACGCCGAAGATCAATCAGAATCAGGGCCGCGATCACTACCCCATCTTCTCCTCCGTCATCGTCGGCGGCGGGATCAAGGGGGGCATCAAATACGGTGCCACCACGCCGGACGGCTCCGGCATCGCTGCGGACAAAGTGGGCCCGCCCGACCTCAATGCCACCATCGGCTACGCCCTCGGCCTGCCGCTGGACCAGGTGATCTACTCGCCCAGCAAGCGCCCGTTTACCGTGGCCGACAAAGGCCAGCCGCTCACGCATTTGTTTGCGTGAGGCTGGGGCAGGGGAGCTCGTTTCGTGTCCGATCAAGCGGCGCTCATTTCCGTGTTCGTTTCCATGTTTGAGGCGGTTTTGAGCGGCTTCCCTGGGGAAACCGGGCTTGGGAGGCGCTTCGTTTCTCGTTTCCACTCCTAGAGGCAAAAAAATGGAAACGAAGCGGGCAGGCTTGCGCCGTGCATCTGCGCGACCGTGCTCACTCCGCCGCCCTCAGGGCGATGGTGAAGATGGCTCCGTGACCTTCGTCATTGTTGGCCACGGAGATCTCGCCGCCGTGGGCATCGATGATGGCCTTGCTGATGGCCAGGCCGAGGCCGTGGTGCTCGGCATCGGTGCGTGAGGCGTCGGCGCGGTAAAAGCGGTCAAACAGATGCGCCAGATGCTCCTGGGCGACTCCGGGGCCGTCATCGTGCACGGAGAGAATGGCGCGTCCCATTTCACACCGGGTGCAGATGCGGATGCTGCTGCGGGCGTGCGCGATGGCATTGCTCAGCAGATTGATGACGACCTGCCCCAGACGCCCGGCATCGCCCCTGCAGGGCGCTGGCTTCAGCTCATGGGCCAGCGTGATGTGCCGCGCCTGCGCGAGTGTTTCCACCAGGTCCAGGCAGTCCTGGGCGATCTGGTCGAGGCCGCAAGGCTCCTGGCGCATGGGCTCCTGTCCGGCGTCCAGCCGGGAGAGTTCGAGTAGCGCTCCGATGAGCTGCTTCATGCGCTGCGAGGCGCGGCGGCAGGCTGCAAAGGCCTCGCGCTGCTCCTCGGTGAGAGGCTCTGCCGCGAGGCCGTTTTCTGCGTGCATGAGCACGGCGGCCACAGGGGTGCGCAGCTCGTGCGCGGCATCGGCGGTAAAGCGGGCCTGATGAGCGAAGGCGGCCTCCAGGCGGGAGAAGGTGGCATTCAGCACGGCGGCCAGCCTGCCCAGCTCATCATCAGACACGGGCGGGATGCGCTGGGAGAGCGTGCCTGTGGCGATTTTTTCAGCGGTCTCGCTTATGACCTGGATGGGCCGGATGGCACGCGCGGCCAGCCAGCCGCCTCCGGCGAGTCCGAGCGCCAGCACGCCGCCGCCTGCTACCAGCAAATACCAGGCGAGCTGCCGCTGGGCGTCCAGCTCGGCAGTGATGCGCCTGCCCGCCAGAAAGCAGCGCCCGGCGCCGGTGAAGTGCACGGCGTGGCGATCTCCCCCCACCGTGCTGCCGCCTTCCTGATCGGCAGAGGGGTGGCGGAGGGCCGCAGGGGCATTGGGCGAGCGCGCCTGCTCGCTGCCATCGGCATTCCACACAATGTAGTAGGTGCCGCTGGCGGTGATCTGGTCGGTGACGCTGATGCCCGGGCGCGGGGGCGGCCTGGCGTGGTGGTCCCGCGCAGGCACCGGCGGAAAGGCGATGCCGAGCTGCGCCACCTGCGCCTGGAGCTGCAGGTCCACCTCCCGCAGCTTTTGCATGGAGACGAGCCGGTGCGCGGTGATGCCAAAGCCTGCGATGACGATGGTGAGCAGCAGGGCGTGCCAGGCCTGGATGCGCCAGCGGATGGAGCGGGTGAAAATCATGGGATGCAGTAGCCGTGGCCGCGCCGGGTGGTGATGAGATCGCGCCCGAGCTTGCTGCGCAGATTGTAGATCAGCACGTCCATGAGATTGGAGAGCGTGTCCCCGCTTTCATCATAGAGGTGCTCGTAGAGCGTGGTGCGGGTGATGACCTGGCCGCGATGCAGGGCGAGGTACTCGAGCACGTCGTATTCGCGCGCCTTGAGCGGCACCTCGCTGCCGCCGAGGGTCACCCGACGCGCTACGGTGTCGATCTTCAGCGCGCCGATCTCCAGCGCGGGAGTGGCGCGCCCGGCGCTGCGGCGGATGAGGGCGCGCAGCCGCGCCAGCAGCTCGTCCAGCTCAAAGGGTTTCACCAGGTAGTCGTCCGCCCCGGTGTCAAAGCCGCGCACGCGGTCGCGTGTGGCATCGCGTGCGGTCAGCATGATGACAGGCGTGCTTTTCTTTTCGCGCAGGCGGGCCAGCACGGCCCAGCCGTCGAGGTGTGGCAGCATGACATCGAGGACGATGGCGTCGTAGTCGATCTCCAGCGCGCGGAAGAGCCCGTCGTCCCCATCGGCGGCCGTGTCCACGGAGTAGCCCGTGCGCCGTAGCGCGCGACTGAGGCCGGAGAGGAGGTCCGGCTCGTCTTCGATGATGAGGAGGCGCATGTCTTTCTGCCGAGCATGATGCCGCAAGATGAATGGAAAATGAATTTCAAAAATCGGTGCTCTTTTTCGCGGAAATTCATCTTCCGTTCATGTGGTGCTGGCAGCGGTGGGGGCACACCCGCACCATGAAAACAACCTGCCTGACCACCCTGCTCCTGCTGTCCCTCACGCTTCATGCGGAGGAGAAGTTTCCCATCAAATCCGGCAACGGCATCTCCATTCCGTCTCCCATCGACAAAACGATGACGGAGGTGCGTGATGGCGGCAAAACGGTGAAGATCCCTGCGGGCATGGTGTATGTGCCCGCCGGGAAGTTTAAGTTTGGCGAGAGTGAAACACGTGAGCTGCCGGCGTATGCGATCGCACGCTTTGAAGTGACGAATGCAGAGTTCAAGGCCTTTGCGGATGCCACCCAGTACCGTGGCGTGCCACGGTACTGGAAGAACGGCACCTATCCCGAGGGCAAGGCCAACCACCCTGTGCTCTTTGTCTCGCTGAACGACTGCCAGGCCTACTGCGACTGGGTCAGCAGCAAGACGGGCTGGAAGATCGTGGTGCCCAGCGCGGAGCAGTGGGAGAAGGCCGCACGCGGGCCGAAGGGCACGCTGTACCCCTGGGGCAATGACAAGGACAGCAGCTACCGTGGCGGCAAGCTGAAGACGCATTTCAACTACAACGCCGTGTGCGCCGCGTGGATGCTGGAGCACGAGGGCAAGACGACAACCACGTATGTGGAGAAGTCGCAGCAGGCAGGAAAGCAGGGGCACGTGGAGGACATCACCACGGGCAATGGCAGGGTCTTTGCCGTGACGGCCGACGGCGGTGTGGATGCATGGATCGACCACAACACGAACACCGGCTTTGTGAACACGCAGATCTACCGGGACCTGGTGGACAAGGGCGGCTTTACCACCCCCGTGGGCAGCTACCCCACCGGCGTGAGCCATTACGGATGCCATGACATGGCAGGAAATGCTTATGAATGGACCAGCAGCATCATCGTGGCCACCAACGGGGCCGAGCGCGGCCAGGAGGTGAACGACGTTCGCGGCGGCAGCTGGTACTCCACCGGCCGCAGCGGCCAGAGCCTCTGCACCGGGGAAGGGCGCAAGGCGGGAAGCGGCTACCACAGCGTGGGCTTCCGCATCGCGATGGAGTTCAAGTGAGGGTGCGAGCACTCTGGCGGAGTGGGATCGTCCCGAGATCCCACACGCTCACGCAATGACAAGCGTACTCGATCCATCTGCAAACACGCTGCGTGTGTGGGGATCAAGATGATCCCCCTCCGTCGGCTTGTGCTTGCGTTGGGGTGGGTGTCCTACGTGGGTGTTTTTGGCATGATAGACCCGGCGGCTTGAGGACAAGCCGCCCTACCTGTGGTGGGTGTGTGGCAGTTCCTTCGTTTCCATTTTTCAGTCTTTAGGAGTGGAAACGAGAAACGAAGCGTGCCCCTGGCTCGATTTGCCCAGGGAACAGCGCCTCGCTGCCCTCAAATCTGGAAACGAAGGTGGAAACGGCGGGGGCACATGAAGGCGGAGTCCTCCGTGGGTGTTTTCGGCACAATAGACCCGGCGGCTTGGGGACAAGCCGCCCTACCTGCAGCAGCCCTGCCTGTGGTGGGGTTGCGCATGTCCAGCGCCAGGTAGGGAGGGCTGTCCCCAGCCCTCCGGCGTGAGCGGGGTGAAGGAACGAATGGCATGAGGTGGTAGCGGAGAGTTTGTGCTGGTGGCCTCCGTGGGTGTTTTCGGCACAATAGACCCGGCGGCTTGGGGACAAGCCGCCCTACCTACAGCCGCCCTGCCTGTGGTGGGGTTGCGCATGTCCAGCGCCAGGTAGGGAGGGCTGTCCCCAGCCCTCCGGCGTGAGCGGGGTGAAGGAACGAATGGCATA
>NZ_JACHIG010000014.1:97689-121147 GCF_014203095.1 Prosthecobacter vanneervenii
GAGGTGGTAGCGGAGAGTTTGAGCTGGTGGCCTGTGTTGAGCTGGTGGCCTGTGTTGAGCTGGTGTCCTACGTGGGTGTTTTCCGCATGATAGACCCGGCGGCTTGAGGACAAGCCGCCCTACCTGCAGCCGCCCTACCTGCAGCCGCCCTACCTGTGGTGGGTCTGCGCATGCCCAGCGCAAGGTAGGGAGGGCTGTCCCCAGCCCTCCGGCGTGAGCGGGGTGAAGGAACGAATGGCATGAGGTGGTAGCGGAGAGTTTGTGCTGGTAGCCTGTGTTGAGCTGGTGGGCCTCCGTGGGTGTTTTCGGCACAATAGACCCGGCGGCTTGAGGACAAGCCGCCCTGCCTGCGCGGGGAGTTCCTACCTGCTCAGTGTTTCTACCTGCGCTGCGGACAAAGAAAACGCCCGGCAGATTTCTCTGCCGGGCGTTTGGTGTTTTGAGTGCTTGCTGGAGAGACGGGCGGGCGGCCCGTTTCACCGGGCTGCGCTTAGATGCTGGCGGCGCTGTATTCCCAGCCGTTGCGGACGGCGGCGCGCTTGATCATCTTGTTGGCCTGCTCGTTGTCGGTGGTCTGCTTGGCGGCGTCCCAGTGGATGACCTTGCCGGGGTTGGAGATGGCCAGGTTGCCGAAGAGGCAGAGCTTGGTCAGAGGCACGGAGTAGTCGAAGTTGCTGCCGCAGATCTTGTTCTGCTCGATGGCGCGGACGAGCTCCAGCTGGGGCTTGTCGGGGGCCAGGGAGCGCTCGAGGGTCTTGGGCGTTTCCTTGAAGAACTTGGCGAACTTCTCGCGGTTGCCCACGAGCTGGAGGTTTTCGCAGTAGTCGCCCTGGTTGAGGATGGTGTCCTCGTCGCCGATGATCATGAAGCCGCCGATCATCTTGTCCCAGTTGTAGGCGGCGTCGAGCTTGTCGGGGCGGGCGGGCTTGACGGGCACGCCGTCTTTCTTGCCTTCGTGCCAGTGCAGTTTCACCTCGCCGTATTTGGCGTGCTTGAAGGAGCAGATGACGTGGGACCACATGGGCCAGCTCATGTCAGTGAGATCGCCCACTTCAGCCTCGATGGCGTAGGGCTCGGGAAGTTCGCAGCCCCAGAAAGGACCGTCCATGATGTGGCAGCCCATGTCGCCCATGGCGCCGGCTCCGAATTCCAGGCTGCCGCGCCAGGCGAAGGGGTGCAGGCCGGGGACGTAGGGGCGGTCCGGGGTCTGGGCCAGCCAGTCGGTCCAATGCACGTGGGCCGGGGCCTGGCCGGGGGCTTCAGCGCCTGCGGCTTCGTTCTTGTTGCGGGGCTTGGGAGCGGTCTTGCCGGTGTAGATGTCCTTGGCGTCGGTGCCCTGGGGCCAGATGGGGCGGTTGGTCCAGACGTGGATTTCCTTCACGTTGCCGACGATGCCTGCGGTGAGCCATTCCTTGAGCTGGCGGATGGGCTCCTTGGTGTGGCCCTGGTTGCCCATGTTGGTCTTCACGCCCTTCTTCTTGGCGGCTTCGTGGAGCTCGTTGGCTTCCCAGATGCGGTTCACCAGGGGCTTCTGCACGCAGACGTGCTTGCCGCGCTTGATGGCCTCCATCGCCGCAGGGTAGTGCGCGTGGTCGGGGGTGGAGACGGTGCACATGTCGATCTTGTCGCCCATGGTGTCGAACATCTCGCGGAAGTTGGTGAACATCTTCGCGTCGGGATATTTCTTCTTGGCGTCGTCGAGGCGCTTTTCGTCGATGTCGCAGATGGCCACGATGTTGGCGCCTTCAGCGGCGATGCCGACGTCAGAGGCTCCTTTGCCACCTGCACCGCCGATGCCGGCGACGTTGATCTTTTTGACGACAGCCGCCGCGTCCTGGCCGATGAGCAGGTTCGGGAAGAAGATGCCGCCTGCGGTGGCGGCGGTGCTGCGGAGGAAGGTACGACGGTTGGGGAAGAGCGAGGGCTTCATTGGTGGGTGGATTGGGAGCCGCAAAAATAGCGGGGTGAAGGGTGAGAACGCAATGGGAATGTCTCCTTGCACAAAAAACACAGGGATGACGGAGAAATGTGCGCAGGGCACTCTTTGTGCTTGGCGGGAGGTGGTTTTACCACCTACAAGCACTGCATGGACTTTGCCAAAATTGCCGCCGACCTCTCCGGTTTTGTCTGGGGTGCCCCGCTGATCATCCTGCTGTTTGGCACGCATCTTTTCCTCACCGTGCGCACGGGCTTCATTCAGCGGCATCTGATGCAGGCCATCCGCATCTCGTTCTCGCGGCACAAGGAAGGGGAGGGAGATGTGTCCCAGTTTGGCGCGCTGATGACGGCGCTGGCCGCGACCATTGGCACGGGCAATATCATCGGCGTGGCGGGTGCGGTGGCCACGGGCGGACCGGGCGCGGTGCTGTGGATGTGGCTCACGGGCGTGTTTGGCATCGCCACCAAGTATTCAGAGGCCGTGCTGGCGGTGAAGTATCGCATCACCATGCCAGATGGCAGCATGGCGGGCGGACCCATGTATGCGCTGGAGCGCGGGCTGGGGCAGAAGTGGCTGGGCGTGGTGTTTGCCGTCTTCACCTGCATCGCCGCCTTTGGCATTGGCAACATGACGCAGGCCAACAGCATCGTGGAGATGCTCATTGAGAGAGTGAAACCAGAATCCGTCACTCAGCTGCGCTGGATCGCGGGTGGTGTGATGGCCGCCCTCACGGCAGCCGTGGTGCTGGGCGGGGTGAAGAGCATCGCCAAAGTATGCGGTCTGCTGGTGCCAGTGATGGCCGTGGGCTATGTGCTGGGCTGCGCGCTGATCCTGATCAAAAACTACGCAGTGCTGCCGCAGACCTTTCTGGACATCTGGAATGGTGCGTGGAGCGGGCAGGCGGCGGTGGGTGGTTTTGTGGGAGCGGGGCTGAAAGAGGTGGCGCGCGCGGGCATCGCACGCGGTCTGTTTTCCAATGAGTCCGGCCTGGGCTCCGCGCCCATCGTGGCAGCGGCGGCGCAGACGCGCAATCCGGTGCGTCAGGCGCTGGTGAGCAGCACGGCCACCTTTTGGGATACGGTGGTGGTGTGCCTCATGACCGGTCTGGTGGTGGTGAGCAGCGGCCACTGGAAGGACGGGCTGCCCAAGGCCGCGCTGACCAGCGCCGCCTTCAATGACCTGCACACCTGGGGGCCGTACATCCTCATGTTTGGTCTCATGACCTTCGTTTTCTCCACCATTCTCGGCTGGGGCTACTATGGCGAAAAAGCGGCGGAGTATCTCTTTGGTACACGCTCGGTGAAGCCCTACCGCATCCTCTGGGTGCTGGCGGTGCTGTTTGGCTCGGTGCAGCCTGCGCAGGCGGTGTGGGACTTTGCCGATGCGGCGAATGGCCTCATGGCTCTGCCAAATCTGATCTGCCTCATCTGCCTGAGCGGGGTGATCGTGAGTGAAACACGCACGCACAAGCACGAGCTGACTGGCAAGGAGTGAAAAAGTCTGCCATCGCGCTTGCAAGAACGTCATCCGCCACTATTCTCTCCGCCCGCCTAACCACTGCCTCATGGTGTAATGGTAACACAGCAGATTCTGAATCTGTTATTCTAGGTTCGAATCCTAGTGAGGCAACCACTCTGCAGAAGGCAGAGTTTCGCGGAAAACGGGCATGATTCTCCCCTTTATGGCAGGTCGTGCCACGATGCTATTTTTCCAGACTCTGGAAGGCTCCAGAATCTGGAAAACGAGGGGATTGGAAAAGACGAACGGGAGGCAGGTTATGCCTTGGCCTTGGCGGCCATGATGGCGGAGTCCATGCGTGCGAGACGCTGGGTGCTGGAGGCGGCTTCGATGCCTTCGAGGCCGCGATAGCTCTTGCCGATCTTTTCCACGAGGCCGCTGTTGGTCAGCTTGAGGATCTTCTCATAGCAGCGCAGGCGCAGCATTTCTTCACCGCCGCTGACGGCGTTCTTCAGCTTCAGACCATCAAATACCCGGCCAAAAAGGACCTTGAACTCCAGCGTTTCACCAGTGGAAAGAACATTTACCAGCTCATCAGTGACGTGATCAACAACTCGACGGGAGAAAGACGCTTTTTTGGTAACAGGTTTTGAGGTAGCCATCCTTCTCGCATATCACAGGATTGCTGGTTTGTCTCAAAAAGCCTTCGCAAAAGTCACATTTTACCAAGTAATTCCGCTTCATTCCTCCCCCAGGCGGGCTTCTTTGGCCGCACGGCTCAGGCGTTTGAAGGAAATTTCAGCCTTCAGGGCGGCGGATTTGTTCTTTTGCGGCCAGGAGCGCAGGAGCGTCAGCGGGCCGCGCCCCCGGGTGTAGCGTGCGCCTTTGCCCGCGCTGTGCATGGCGAAGCGGCGCTCCAGATCGTTGGTGATGCCGCAGTAGAGGGTGCCATCGCCACAGCGCAGTACATAGAGATGCCACTTCTTTTTGACGGCCTTCTTTTTGGGGCGGGCCTTGGTGGCGGGCTTTTTCCGGGGTTTCTTTTTCGGCGGCACGGCGCGCAGCATAGCAGGCGGCGTGCGGCTGGAAATCAAAACAGCTCGCTGATCATCGAGCCCTCTGTGAGCGCGACGGGGCGGTTGTCCGAGGAGCGGTAGCTGATCTCGCGGTAGTCGTAGCCGAGCGCGGAGTAGATGCTGGCGTGGATGTCTGCCGGAGTGATGGGGCGGTCCTTGGGGTAGGCGCCGCTGGCGTCCGAGCTGCCGATGACCTGGCCGCCGCGCACGCCGCCGCCTGCCAGCACCACGGTGTAGCAGCCCGGCCAGTGGTCGCGCCCAGCGTCGTTGTTGATCTTGGGCGTGCGGCCAAATTCTCCCATCCAGACGACGAGAGTGGTCTCCAGCAGCCCGCGCTCCTCCAGGTCGTCCAGCAGTGCGGCATAGGCCTGCTCCATGGGCGGGACGAGGCGGTTTTTGAGGCCGTTGAAGTTGTCTTTGTGGGTGTCCCAGGTGATGGACGGGCCGTTCACCGTGGTGACGAAGCGGGTGCCGGACTCGACGAGACGGCGTGCCAGCAGGTGCGACTGCCCCCAGCTATGGCGGCCGTAGCGCTCGCGTACTTTTTCGGGTTCCTTGGAGAGATCAAAGGCATCGGCGGCCTTGCCAGACTGCAGCATGGTGGTGGCCTGCTCATTGAAGATGTCCATCTGCGCCACCTGCGGAGAGGCGATGGGGCGAGCGGCGGCGCTCATTTGATTGAGCAGCGAGAGGCGCTCCTGGAAACGTGCGGGCGTGAGGCTGGAGTCGAGGCCCATATTGCGCACACGGAAGGTGGCGGCATTGGGATCGTCATCCAGCACGTAGGGATCGTAGCGTGTGCCCAGGCAGCCCCCAAACTGGCCGGGGGTGAGGTACACCTTGCTGTCGCAGTGGGGGAAGGGGGTGATGACGTAGGGCGGCACGCCTTTGCTGAAGCCATCGCGCTGAGCCAGCCAGCCCACGAGGGTGCCTACGCCGGGCAGGTCTGTGGGGCTGGGGGTGATCAGCGTGCTGTCCACGCGGTAGGGCCGCCCGGTGGTGGCCCAGTGCATGCCGCCATTGTGGCTGCTGTGGCCGTGGTGCACGGAGCGGATGAGAGCCAGCTTGTCCATGCGCTTGGCCATCTGCGGCAGCAGCTCGGTCACGTGGATGCCGGGCACATTGGTGCGGATGGTTTTGAACTCGCCGCGAATCTCCGAAGGGCCGTCGGGCTTGGGGTCCCAGAGGTCGATGTGGCTTGGCGCGCCGCCATTGAAGATCATGATGACGGACTTGGCCTTGCCGATCCCGATGCTGGGCCGTGGCGCGGGAGCGCCGAGGGCGGCGAGCTGATTGATGCCAAAGCCCAGCATGCCCACGCCACCTGCGTGAAGCAGGCTGCGCCGCGAAAGGCGAATCTCTGGGACGTGGGAGGACATGCGCGTTTCAGAACCTACGCGGCGAGAGGCGCGTTCTTGCGAATCGAAAATAAGTGAGCGGTTCTCAGGCCCGCCTGCAGTTAAAAAAGTCGTGGCTAGATGCGGAGCGCGGAAGCCTTGGTGGACGCGCTGGGCGTTGTGGAACTAGTGTGTGTGGGAATGCGAGGGCGCTGGTCTTTGCGGGAGCGTGAGGGATCGGGACGATCCCTCTCCGCCGGAGGCTTCGTCCCAGCGACGGAGGGGGATCATCTTGATCCCCACACATGGCGTGTGTCTGCGGAATGGCGGAGTGGTGGCGCGGTGGCGCTGGGTGTTGCGGGAACGAGGTGTATGGCAGCGCGTAGGCTCTGGGCATTGCGTGAGCGTGAGGGATCGGGACGATCCCTCTCCGCCGGAGGCTTCGCACACGGAGGCTTCGTCCCAGCGACGGAGGGGGATCATCTTGATCCCCACACATGGCGTGTGTCTGTGGAATGGCGGGGTGGTGGCGCGGTGGCGCTGGGTGTTGCGGGAACGAGGTGTATGGCAGCGCGGGGGCGCTGGTCCTTGCGGGAGCGTGAGGGATCGGGACGATCCCTCTCCGCCAGAGGCTTCGCACACGGAGGCTTCGTCCCAGCGACGGAGGGGGATCATCTTGATCCCCACACAGGGCGCTTGTTTGTGGGATATCACGGTGGCGCTTGTTTGTGGGATATCACGGTGGCGCTGGGTGTTGCGGGAACGAGGTGTATGGCAGCGCGGGCGCGCTGGTCTTTGCGAGAGCGTGAGGGATCGGGACGATCCCACTCCGCCGGAGGCTTGGCTTTGGCCTGTCTTTGCAGGCTCATTCCGGTTTTCAGCTGCTCATGCTCTCAGGCCCGCCACTGTAGATCCACCTTGGCGCCATTCCACTCGTGCTCCGGCAGGTGGGTATGCGTGGTGAAGCTGCCGCCAGTGGGGCTCAGTGTGGCCATGGTCCAGCCGGTGGTGCTTTCCTTGGGATTGGACACATAGGAGGTGGCCGGGGTGTTGAGGATGTGGATGCCGCGATGGTGGAAGAAATTGCGGTGGTGGATGTGCCCGTGAATGTAGGCCTTCACCTGCGGGCGGGCGACGAGCAGCTCCCACAGCGGCTCTGAGTCCTCCAGGCCGCCGGGGAAGTGTTTTTCTTCTCCACCAAGGCGCGGATTGTGGTGGGCAAAGATGAGCGCGGGCTTGTCGGCGTGGGCGTCCAGGGCCTTGGCGAGCCAGGCGAGCTGTTCCTCCCCGAGGAGACCCTGCGCCACCATGCGCGCCTTGAGGGAGTCGAGCAGAAAGAGATTGGCCTGCGCGGTCTGCACCACACCGACGTGCTTGGAGGCCACGGCTGTGGTCGCGGGTTTTTCTGTGGTCAGCACCTGGTAGAAGACATCGCGGTCATCGTGATTGCCCATGCTGAGGTGCACGGGGATGCCCGCCTCATGCAGCGGCGCGATGAGTTTGGCAAAATGGGTGTAGTCGTCCGGCAGGCCGCTGTTGAGCGCCAGATCGCCATTGATGACGACTGCCGCAGGACGCTTGGGCAGGCCCACGAGCCAGGCGACGGTGTCGCGCAGGTGCGTGGGGATGGAGGCCGTGGCCGGGTGCTTGCCGCCCACATGGGTGTCATTGAGAATGGCGATGAGGTTTTCATCCACCTCGGCGGCATCAGCGCTGCTGTGTGCCAGGGCTGCGGCGGCACCCATCTGGGCGATGAATTGTCGGCGTGAAGTGAGATGAATCGGCATGGTCTGCTATACGCGCTGTTTCACGCCCGTATTGCTCCCACCATGGACCGCCGCGATTTCCTCAAGACCACCAGTGCCGTAGCCGCAATGACCAGTGCCCGCAGGCTGATGGCGGCGACTGATGCAAAGAGACAGCCGGAGCTGATCAAGACGGAGAATGCGAAGGCGGGGAGCAGCTTTCAGCTCACGCGCATGCGGCCGGACAGCGCCAAGTCCTACCGCACCTCGCTCATCGAGGGGTACTGCTCGCGGCAGTCGGTGAAGGCGGGGGAGAAGATGGACATCTATGTGAGCACGCGGCCGGTGGCGCGGTTTAACATCGAGATCTTCCGCATGGGCTACTACGGCGGTGCAGGTGCGCGGCACATGACCACGCTGGGGCCCTTTGCTGGGAAGGAGCAGCCCGTGCCGGAGATGGCGGACAAGCGCCTGCGCGAGTGCCAGTGGGAGGCCAGCACCACACTGACGATCCCGCCGGACTGGCCCAGCGGCGTGTATCTGGGAAGACTGAGCACGATCCCCGAGGCCGCCGACAAGCCCTACTGGCAGAGCTACATCGTCTTCATCGTGACCGATGACCGCCCGGCTGACATCCTCTTCCAGTGCAGCGACAACACCTGGCAGGCCTACAACCGCTGGCCGGTGAATGAGTCGCTCTACACCGATCCGCGCGCTGCGCATGCCCCGGGTGTGAGCGTGAGCTTTGACCGCCCGTACGGCAAGTATGTGCAGATTTTTGACAACCCGCAGAGCATGGGCAGCGGTGAGTTTTTGCTGTGGGAGTATCCGCTGTGCTACTGGCTGGAGAAAGAAGGCTACGATGTGACCTACTGCTCGAACGTGGACAATCTGAACCCCGCCAATCTGGCGCGCGCGAAGACGATGATCAGCGTGGGCCACGACGAGTACTGGGACATGCGCCAGTATGCGAATGTGAAGCAGGCCATCGCCGATGGACTGAGTGTGCTGTGGCTCTCGGCCAACGATGTGTACATGGTGACTCCCTTCACCCCAAATGCGAAGGGCGAGGCCAACCGACGCCTGACGCGGGAGACCTGCTACGGGGAATTTCGCGAGGAGGAGAAGGAGGCGTACTCGAAGGTGCTGGGGCCGTTTGAGAATCCGGGCCCGGATGAGCGCGACATCATCGGCGCGCGCACGACGGTGCCTTTCAACGGCGGTGGCGACTGGACCTGCGCCAAGCCTGAGCACTGGCTGTTTGAAGGCACGGGGATGAAAAAGGGAGACAGCATTGCCGGTCTGGTGGGCTGGGAGTTTCATGGCGATCCCGACACCGCACGCCCGGGGCTGGAAGTGGTGGCCGAGGGCAATGTGTGGGCCAGCGGCACGCGGCTGGGCAAGTATGCGGCCACGGTTTACGAAGGCCCAAAGAAGAACATCGTCTTCAACGCCACGACGATTTTCTGGAGCCAAGGCCTCAGCGATCCTCCCGGCCACATGATCCCCTGGAGCCACTTCTCCCGCCCGCATGGGCCGGATGAGCGCGTGCAGCAGATGACACGGAATGCGCTGAAGCGGGCGATTGGGTGAGGGTGCGAGAGCCACCTTTGTTTCTCACATAAACTCACCTAATCTCACATGAAGGTGCGTGAGTATGGAATGGGAATATTTGAGACTATCATCAAGAGGCTTCTCGACATGAACAAGCTGGAGTGGCTCGGCTCCGGCAGGGCGACACGGTGCTGGATCATTTAATCGTCAGGCGACGTGGGATCGAGCCGCACAGGGGATTGAGCTGACTGCTTTGTGACGCGGTGTCGCCTGAGAGGTATCGTGCTGGCGTCAGCAAAGTGGTCCGCACAGTCCTCTGTGCGGCACGATCAGCCCAGCGTCTGCTTTTTCGCGCAGATCTCACGCGAGGCATTTAAGTCGCACCACTCCGAAATGAGCGGTGGGTTTCTGAGCAGACCTATCATAACTCGCGAACCAGAGAGCTTGCGAGCCGCACAGGGGACTGTGCGGACCACTATGGGAGGCGTTTGCGGCCTTTGGGGCTCGATGTTTTTTTAGCGGGCTGCCTCACTCAAACACGATCAAGCTGCGCGCCACCTCGCCGCGCTGGAGGGCGTCGTAGGCTTCGTTGATGCCTTCGAGGGGGTAGCGTTTGGTGATGAGTTCATCGAGCATGAGGCGGCCGGACTGGTGCATGGCGATGAGGAGGAGCAGGTCTTTGCGGGGCTGGGTGCTGCCGTAGAGGCTGCCGCGCAGGGTTTTCTCGGCATAGACGAGCTGGTTCACATTGATGCTGGCGCGGTCGGCGGCACTGGTGATGCCCACCATGACGCACATGCCGCCTTTCTTTGTCGCATCAAAGGCCTGCTCGGCGGTCTTGCCGGAGCCGTAGGCCTCAAAGGCGTAGTCCACCCCCTTGCCGTCGGTGAGGTCCTTGATGGCCTGAACGGGGTCGCCAGCATTCACGTCCACGTAGTCAGTGGCGCCAAACTGGCGGGCGTCGGCTTCCTTGCGGCTGAATTTGTCCACGGCGATGATTTGCCGCGCCCCGGCCATGCGGGCGGCCTGCACGATATTCAAGCCGATGCCGCCGCAGCCGATGACGGCCACGGTGCTGCTGGGCTGCACACGGGCGGCTTTTTCCACCGCACCCACGCCGGTGATGACGCCGCAGCCGATGAGCGCGGCGTGCTCAAACGAAACGTCCTTGGGGATCTTCACCACCGAGGCCTGCGGCATGGTGGAAAGGGAGGAGAAGGCGGAGACGCCTGCGTAGTGGCGGATGCTCTCGCCGGCGGAGTTTTGAAAGCGGGTGGTGCCGTCCGGCATGAGGCCGGTGAAGCGCATGGCGGTGCCCATGTCGCAGAGGGCGGGGCGGCCGTTGCTGCAGTATTCGCATTTCCCGCAGGAGCCGCGCCAGACGAGGATGACGTGGTCCCCCACCTCGACCGAGGTGACGCCCTCTCCCACGGCCTCGATGACGCCGCTGCCCTCGTGACCGAGGATGATTGGCATGGGCATGGAGAGGTCTCCCTTCATCACGTGCAGGTCGCTGTGGCAGACGCCGGCGGCCTTCATGCGCACGGTGACCTCGCCCGCCTGGGGTGGCAGCACTTGGACCTCCTCGATGCGCAGGGGCTTCTTGGCTTCGTAGAGGACGGCGGCGGGGGCGAGGGTGGACATGGTTGGGGGGGATGATGACGAAACCGGCGTGCTGCGCAACCCTGTGCCATAAACGCACTCGCCGGTTGCAGCCGTGGCTGGGCTCGCTGAGATAGCGGGCGCATGTTTTCCAACCGCAAGACATTCCTCATTCTCGGCGCGCTGGCGTTTCCGGGCATGGCCGGCCTGCGTGCCCAGGCCCCGGCGGCTCCTGCTGCTGCACCGGCCCAGGCTCCAGCCCCCGCTGCGGCACCTGCGGCCGGCGCTGTGCCGATGGACCTGCAATCTCTCCAGCAGGCGGCGCGTGCTGCGGAGGAAAAGCTGCCAACTCCGAAGGTGAAGGCGCAGACTTTCTTTGAGCTGACTCCGGTGGAGCGGGAGCACTGGCGGAAGTTTCTGCCGCAGACGCTGCAAAAGCTGGCGCGGCGCGAGCGCGTGCAGATCGTGGTGCTGGGAGATGCCGTGCTGGATGGTGTGACGGCTGCGTCCGGACAGGATCCGCTGCTGCGGAGCTTTGCGGGAGTGTTTGCCAGCAAGCTGGCGGCGCAGTTTTACTACACCGGCGGGGTGCGCGTGCTGCGTGCCGGGGCCAAGCCCCGCAGCCGGGATGCGATGGTGATGGGGCCTGAGATTTTGATCCAGCCGGTGCGCATCTCCGGCATGGCGGCCGCGGCCTCGGCTCTGTCCACCGAAGGGCTGCGCGGTCAGCCGGATGTGGTGCTGGTGGCGCTGGGACTGGAGGACGGCCTCGCAGGCGTGCCTGAGGCGGATGTGCAGGAGGGATTTCGCAGCCTGCTGGACACAGCGCGGAACAAGCGCCTGGAAGTCATCGTGGCGGGGCCGATCCCGCAGGCGGCAGACCCGGAGGAGGCCAGCCTGGCGCTGACGCGTGGCGCGGCCAGCGTGCTGCGGGATGCCTGCGCCAAGGCGGAGGTGCTTTTCTCGGATCTGGGCGATCTCTCGCGCCTGATCGAGGTGAGCCCGGGTGCGCAGGGGCCGGACCAGATCTTTCCGGCGTTGGTGCATGAGGTGCAGAACCTGCTAGGCCCGGCAGGCGCGAGCGGTGCAGCCCTGCCCACGGCGGCAATGCATACGGCCATGGGGCGCATCCTTTACCAGGATGTGATGCAGGGCACGCCTGCGGTGGCGTGGCAGACCGGCGCGGCGAAGGCCACGCTGAAGGGGGATGGCAAGCTGGCGCTGGAATTTGAACTGACCAACACCCGCAAGGAGAAGCTGGCGCTGACCGTGCTGCCGCTGGTGCCTGCGGGTCTGTCCCCGAAAGACGCCACGACCGAGATCAAGCTGGAAGCTGGTGCAAAGGAGAAGGTGAAGGTGGACTACGCCATCTCAGACAGCCGCAGCCTGCCGCTGGAAGATGGCACCCTGAGGCTGCCGGTGCTGGTGACTGCGGGAGCGCAGGCACGCATCGAAGACCTGGCGATGCCGCTGCAGCCTTTCAGCGTGGCGGTGAACACGCGCGCGGCTTTCAACCAGGAGACGGAATTCAATCCGGAAATCGAGATCGAAAACGCCACGGGAGCGAAATTTTCCGCTGAATGGGAGTCCATGTGTGGAGGCAAGTCGCAGACGGGCAGGATTGATCTGGAGGCCAGCGGCTCCGAAGTACTGAAGCTGGCGCTGCCGCTGCCCACCCAGGGCAAGCCGCTGCGCCGCGTGCAGTCGCTGAAGCTGGTGGTGAACTCCGGCGGCGTGAAGCAGAGCTTTGACCGGCAGGTGGAGCTGACCCGCAACATGGGGCTGAAGGAAGCCGTGCCGCTGACGGCGGCGGATGGCAAAGAAAGCTCTGTGACTGTGCGTGCGGATGCCGATGGCATGAAGCTCTTTTTCACGCTGGATCTGGCCGGTGTGAGCCTGGCGGATGATGAAAAAGGGAACGCCTATGAAGTGCTGCTGAACCTGGATGCGCGCAGCTACGGCGAGCGCCTGACGGCGGGCGCCACGGCGGCGCTGCGCATCACCGGCAAGGCGGCGGATGGAGCCGCCAAGGTGGACGCGATCTCCCCTTGGGCCTTTGGCAGCAGCTATGCGGCGGAGTTTGACCCCAAGGAGATCCAGGCCACGCTGATCAGCAGCGCCAGCGGCGGGCGGAGGCTGACGATCGTGCTGCCCAAGAGCTACCTCTACCTGCACGAGTGGGCGCTGGGGAACGGCAACAGCCAGCTGGGCGTGAACGTGCGCCTCAGCGGCGGCGGGCGCGACTACTACCTGACCCGCAGCAGCCGCCGTGGCGACGATGCGGAGGGCCTGAGCGTACTGGAACTGACCGACAAACCCACGCTGCGCTGGACGGTGCGCGTGGAGTAGAAAGAATCAAACAAGCATGGCTGAAGAACGAGCGAGCAAAAAACTGTGGGACCGCGCGGCGTGGAAAGACGCGGGCTTTTTCCTGAACTACCTGCGTCCGCACTACAATGTGTTCATCCCCGCGCTGATCGCGCTGGCGATCACGGGCGGCATGACGATCCTCTTCATCAAGGAGCTGGCCGCAGTGGCCGGAAAGGGGATAGGCGGCGCTCACGGGCCAGAATGGATGGCCGAGCTGAATCACAGTGTCTGGTATCTCGTGGCACTGATTTCCGCGCAGGCGGTGATCGCGTTTTTCCGCATCATGCTTTTTGCCAAGGCCTCCGAGCGGGCGCTGGCGGCGCTGAGGCTGGACACCTTCAGCCGCATCATCCGCCTGCCGATGGGGACGCTGAACCACCGCCGTGTGGGTGAGCTGGCCTCCCGGCTGGCCAATGATGTGGAGGCCATGCGCGAGACGCTGGTGGTCACCATCCCGATGCTGATCCGGCACACAGTCATGCTGACGCTCTGCATGGGGCTGATCCTGAACATGTCCGTGAAGCTCTCCCTCTTCATGGTGGGCACGATTCCGGTGGTGATCGTGATGATCGCCATCTTTGGCGCTCGCATCCGCAAGCTGACCCGCCGTGCACAGGACAATCTGGCCGCCTCCCAGGTGGTGGTGGACGAGAGCCTGCAGAGCATCGTGAGCGTGAAGGCCTTCCGCAACGAGGCGTATGAGCTGGCGCGCTATGACAAGAACCTGAGCGAATACCTGCGCACCGTGCTGCGTGCTGCGGTGCCGCGGGCGTCCTTCATCGCCTTCATCATCTTTGCTTTCAGCGTGGCGCTGATCCTTGTGACTTGGTTTGCCATGCGCATGCTGAATGACGGCGGCATCGGCAAGGAGGAGCTGACACAGTTTGCGGGGCTCAGCGGCATGATCGCGGCGTCCTTCATGCAATTCCCGGAACTGATCGCGCAGCTGCAGCGCTCTCTGGGTGCGACGGAGCGTGTGCGCGAGATCCTGCGGGACGAAACCGAGCCCGAGGACGACAATGTGGCGAAGCTGCACTTCAAGGGCGAGATCGACATGCGCGATGTGAGCTTTGCCTACCCCACGCGGCCTGAGGCGGTGGTGCTGCGGGATTTCAGCCTGCAGGCCAAGGCGGGTCAGCGTATCGCGCTGGTGGGCCCGAGCGGCTCGGGGAAGAGCACCAGTGTTTCGCTGCTGTTCCGCTTTTATGATCCGACGAGCGGGGAGATCCGCATCGACGGGCAGCCGATTCGTGACATGTCTCTGACCACGCTGCGGCGGAATCTCGCGCTGGTGCCGCAGGAGGTGCTGCTTTTTGGCGGCAGCATCCGGGAAAACATCGCCTACGGCAAGCCGGATGCCACCGAGGAGGAGATCATCAGCGCGGCGAAGAAGGCCAACGCGCACGACTTCATCGCGGGCCTGACGGACGGCTACCAGACGCTGGTAGGAGACCGCGGCACGCAGCTCTCCGGCGGCCAGCGCCAGCGCATCGCCATCGCACGCGCCATCCTTGCCGATCCGGCCATCCTGATTCTCGACGAAGCCACCAGCAGCCTCGATGCCGAAAGCGAGCGTCTGGTGCAGGACGCGCTGGACAAGCTGATGGAAAACCGCACCAGCATCATCATCGCGCATCGTCTCAGCACCGTGCGGCGCTGCGATCAGATCCTTGTCATGTCCGGCGGCGCCATCCTGGAGCGCGGCACGCATGACGAGCTGGTGGCCCGCCCCGGCGGCCTGTATGGCTCGCTGGCGAAGCTGCAGCTGGAGTAGGGGGATAGTGGTCCGGAGTGCGATGGGCATTGCCTCATTGCGTTCGCTCTGCGGGCAGGCAGCGCTCCGGCGGAGTGGGATCGTCCCGATCCCACACATTCCCGCATCGCCCAGCGTGCTCGATTCATCCGCAAACACGCCGCATGTGTGGGGATCAAGATGATCCCCCTCCGTCTGCTCGTGCTTTCGCCATCAAACCCATTTTCAGCACAGCATGGCGTCAGCCATTCGTGAGCGCTGATCAATGGGCAGGAGTGTCAGTCGCACTCAGCTCCGGAATACCATCGCGGGCTCCAGCTTGCTCACGCGCCAGATGCCGAGGAGGGCGGCCAGGGCGCAGATGCTGAGGACGACGCCCAGCACTGCAAAGGGGACAAACTCCGGCATGTAGAAGGGGGGCTGCTCGTTTTTCAGCGCGCCTATGGCGAAGCCGGAGGTGCCCAGCAGGCCGATGCCGTAGCCGATGATGCCGACGGTAAAGGCCTGAGTGATGAGCATGAGGCAGAGGGTGCCATTGGAGGCGCCCATGGCCTTGAGCGCGCCGAGGTGGCGCATGTTTTCCAGCACAAAGGAGTAGAAGGTCTGGCAGCTCACGGCCATGCCCACCAGCAGGCCGATGATCACGGTGGTGCCAAAGGAGATGGGGATGCCGGTATTCTTCACATACCACCAGACAGTGGAGACATTGAAGTTGTTGGTCTCGCCGCCGCCGCGCTGGGCCCAGAATTCACTGAAGCCGGCCTCGCGGTTGATGAAGGCTTTCAGCCCGGTGGTGCGGCGGATGTCCTCGACGGCCTGCTCCAGGCTCACGCCTTCGCGTGGGGCGCAGATCACGGCCTGCAGCATCTTGCGTTGAGGAGGCACATACTGCAGGGCACGCTCGTAGGTGGTCCAGACATAGGGGCCGCCGGTGAAGGAGGTCACCGCATCGGCAATGCCCACCACGCGGGCCTCCTGGTCGTTGAGCTCAAAGACATCGCCCACCTTCACTTTCTCGCCGCGTTTGCGGGCAAGGCGCATGACGCCGAGGTCATCGATGATCACCGAATGCGGCAGGCGCAGCTTCATCAGATCGCCCGCGAGCATCTTGGCGGGGGCTCCGGCCAGGGTGTTGGAGTCGATGCCGATGAGCTGGATCATCTTGAAGTTGCCGTTTTCCAGACGCACGCGCTGGATGCCCGAGTAGATGGGGCTGGCCCAGGCCACGCTCTTGACGCTGCGCACGCGGGCCACATCGGTGTCCAGAAGGGGGTTGGTTTCATTGACCTGCTCCACCTTGTCCTCCACCACCCAGATGGGCGCGGGCACGTTTTTCAGGGTGGACTTGGTCCAGTTCATCAGCCCGCAAAAGACGGCGGTCTGCTGCGCCATGAGAAAGGTGGCCACAGCGAGACCCGCGACGAGCATGAGGTACTTGGCCGTGTCGCCAAAGAGCATCTTGAGGGCCAGACGGAGCATGTGGAGTCAGAAGGGAAGGGGATTCAATCAGAGCAGCGGCACTCCCTCGGCCTGTGCGGCGGCGCACAGAGGGCCGTCGGAGGACAGCAGCGGGCATTGGAGACGCAGGGTCAGTTCCAGATACGCCGCATCATAGGCACTGAGCGAATGTTTTGTCGCCAGAGTCTGGATTTTGGCCATGTGGGCGCTGGATTCTTCATCCACCCGCACTGGGTAGCCGTGGAGGCAGGAGATCGCCTGATCGCGTTCACTGGCATCCAGCTTTTTCCGCCGTTCGCGGACGAGCAGAACATTGAGAGTCTCCAGCAGCCAAAGGGATGGCACAAAGACCGCATCGCCACTGCTGAGGTGGTGTAAAAACACCTCTGAAATTCGTTCATCGTGCCCGGGCAGCACGGTGCCGAGGGCAGCATTCGCATCCGCGACGAGCGTCATCATGCGCGTCTTCCTGCCTCAAGATAATCTCGTGCAGACCAGTCATCGGCGGCGGTGTATTTGGCCGACAGCTTGGTTTTAAGACGACGAGCCATCTCGATTTTCTCCTGCACGGAGGGCTCGGATGCACTCTGGCGTTCAGGAGTGATGCGGGCTTGAACACGGCCCTCGTTGGTAAGGCAGATCTGCTCCCCATCCATGACCCTGCGCAGGTAGGATGCGGTGTTGAGCAGAAAGTCTGCAACGGAGGTGTTCACGGCCAGAACATGCCGGAAGCCCCGTGCGTTTGCAATGTGGTTTCTTACGCCTTGCCGCCGCCAAACAGGCCGCCGAAGCTGCTGCTGATCACGCTGGTGAGCACGCTCTGGATCTGGCTGCCGCTGGGATGGTCTTCGTGGATCTGGCCTTGGGGGGTCAGCTTGTCGATGACCTGGGGGAGGAACTGCGCCAGGAGGGGGAGGACGGTGCTGTCCCGCATGCCCACCTTGGCGGCGAGGGCCTGGAGGGAGTCGAGGCCGATGGCCTGCTGCATCTGCTCGGGGGTGATGGGCAGATTGGCCCCGGTGCCCACCCAGGAGGAGAAGGCTTCGCCAAAGCCTGCGGACTGAAATTTGGACATCATGCCGCTGAGGCCGCCGGCCTCGCTGAGCAGTCCGGAGAGCATGGCGGCGGGGTCCTGGCCGCCGAGCATGCCGCCCAGCGCGTTTTTGGCGAGAGAATCGAAAAGTCCCATAGAAGTAGAGGCGGCGAGTGTGCGGGAGGGCGGTGGAAAGTCAAGAGGGCTGGAGGGAATGGCGAGGAGGATTGTGACAGCGGCCGTTCTTAAGCCGCGCAGCTCTTGACCCGCGTTTTCCACCAGCTACTCTCTCCGCCCCCTAACCCTCAAAACCCATAACAACCATGAGCCAGACACACGAATTCCAGGCCGAAGTCAAACAAGTCCTCGATATCGTCATTCACAGCCTCTACACCGACCGCGAGATCTTCATCCGCGAGCTGGTGTCCAATGCGTCTGATGCGATGGAGAAGATGCGCCTGACGCAGCTGACGGAGAAGGAGGTCTTTGACGACACGGCCGCACTGGAGATCAGCATCACCACGGATGAAGCCGCCCGCACGCTGACCATCGCCGACCACGGCATCGGCATGACACGCGCCGAGCTGGTGGAAAACCTGGGCACCATCGCCCACTCGGGCTCCAAGGCCTTTGCCGCCGCGCTGAAGAATGCGGGCAAGCAAAATGACGCGCAGCTCATCGGCCAGTTTGGCGTGGGCTTCTACTCCGCCTTCATGGTGGCGGACAAGGTGGAGGTGCACACGCACTCCTGGCGCAAGGAAGGCGAGCACCTCATCTGGACCAGCGACGGCAGCACCAGCTACACCATCGACGATTCGTCCGATCAGGCACGCGGCTGCAAGATCGTGCTGCACCTGAAGGAAGATGCGGCGGAGTTTGCCCAGAAGCACCGCGTGAAGCAGATCCTGGAGAAGTATTCCAACTTTGTGAGCTTCCCCGTGATGCTGGACGGCGAGCGCGTGAACACGGTGGAGGCGCTGTGGCTGAAGTCGAAGGACGGCATCACCGATGAGCAGTACACGGAGTTTTACCGCTTTGCGGCGCACGCCTTTGACGAGCCGAGCTACCGCCTGCATTTCCAGGCCGAGTCTCCCATCGTCATCAATGCGCTGCTCTTCACCCCGACGCAGAACATGGAGTCCTTTGGCATGGGCCAGATGGAGCCGAATGTGGGGCTGTACTGCAAGAAGGTGCTGATCGATCCGAAGCCGAAGAAGCTGCTGCCGGAGTGGATGCGCTTTGTGCGTGGGGTGATCGACAGCGAAGACCTGCCGCTGAACATCTCCCGCGAGTCCATGCAGGACAGCGCGCTGGTGAAGAAGCTGGGAGACGTGGTGGTGAAGCGCCTGCTCAAGCATCTGGACAAGGAAGCCGTGGAGGACCCGAAGAAGTACAATGAGTTTTATTCGAACTTCAGCCGCTTCTTCAAAGAGGGCATCGCCACAGACTACACGAACCGCGACGCGATCGCCAAGCTGCTGCGCTTTGAGTCCAGCATGACCGAGCCCGGCGAGACCGTGAGCCTGAGCGACTACGTGAAGCGCATGAAGGAAGGCCAGAAGGAGATCTACTACCAGGTGGCCACCTCCCGCAGCACGATCGAAAGCGGCCCGTATGTGGCCGCCTTCAAGGCGAAGGGCTATGAAGTGCTGTACATGTTTGAGCACATCGACGAGTATGTGATCTCCAGCCTGAACAAGTTTGAAGACAAGGACCTGAAGTCTGTGAACGCCCCGGATATCGACCTCGGCGACAGCAGCGAGGAGGGCGAGGCTCTGGCGGAAGCGGATGCCACCTCTCTTTGCGACTGGATCAAGGAGCACCTCTCCACGCAGGTGGAAACCGTGCGCACCGGCAAGCGTCTGGTGGGCAGCCCGGCGCTGGTGCTCACGCCTGAAGGCGAGATGAGCCCGCAGATGCGCCAGATGATGAAGGCCATGGGCAAGGACGGCAGCATGCCGGGCTCCAAGGTCATCTTTGAGATCAACCCGCGCCACCCGCTGGTGCGCAATCTCTCCGGCCTGCGCGCCAAGGACCCGGAAACCGCCGGGCTCATCACCGAGCAGATTCTGGACAATGCGCTGCTCTCCGCCGGGCTCCTCGACGAGCCGCAGCGGATCATCGAGCGCACGCAGAAGCTGATGGAGAAGCTTTCGGCGTAAGACTGCTGACGGCAATATGTTTGGCTCCAGAGGGAGATCAGGATGATCTCCCTCTGGAAATCTGCCCTCTTGAGCCATGACCTGCCGTGCTGTGAGCGAGCGGCACGATGCGGCATAATCATCGCACCAGCAAACCAGTGCTTGCACCTTTGCGGCCTTCCGCCTTCATGGCGGCATGATCGCCTTTCTTCGCGGCCGACTGGCCGAAGCTCTTCCTCATCGTGCCACGCTGGATGTCCATGGCGTGGGCTATGTAGTGCTCATTCCGCTGAGCACCTTCGACAGGCTGCCGCAGATGGGCGAGGAAGTGCAGCTGCTGACGCACTACCACGTGACGGAGCGCGAGCATACGCTCTTTGGTTTCATGACCTCGGATGAGCGTGATCTTTTCCGCCTGCTGATGGACCGGGTGTCGGGCATCGGGCCGAAGATGGCGCTGAGCGTGATCAGCGGCATGCCGGTGGCGGCGTTTAAAGATGCGGTGATCAGCGGGGATGTGAAGTCGCTTTCGCGGATCAAAGGCGTGGGCGGCAAGACCGCCGAGCGCATCGTGCTGGAGCTGAAGGACAAGGTGGGCGTGGTGGAAGCGTGGCAGGCCTCGCGCACGGCCAAGGGCGCGCATGATCCGAAGCAGGAGGCGCAGTCAGACGCGGTGCTGGGCCTGATCGCGCTGGGCTACAAGCAGAGCGAGGCCATCAAGGTGGTGAACGATCTGGCCAAGCAGCCGGGCATGGATACAGCGGACAAGCTGATCAGAGAAGCGCTGAGGAGTCTGAGCTGAGGCTAGGCAGTGTTTGTAAACCTTCGCGAGGCAGGCGCTTTGCGTTTTGGAGTGCGCCGGTCCTCCGGCGCTTTCGAGTAACTCATGGCCTGCGTAAAGCTCCAGAGGGCTGGAGCACTCCAGGACGCTGTCGCGATCTACAGAGTGCCGAGGCTAACTCAACGCCGAGGTTTTCAAACACGAGGAGCAAGCGGGACGCTTGCTCTACTTCAAACTCTTGATGTACAAGATCAGGCTTTCGATCTGGGAGTCGTTGAGGATGCCGGAGTAGATGGGCATGCCGGTGTCGAATTTTTCGAAGCCTTTCACGACTTTGGCGCTGGGGGTCAGGATGGATTCGCGGAGGTAGGCTTCGTCGGCTTTGAATTTGCCTTTCTGGCCTTTGGCGATCTCGCGCTCGCTGCCGTAGAGGCCTTTCCAGCTGGGGCCGACTTTGCCGACGAGGGTGCCGTCGGTGCTGTGGCAGGCCATGCAGCCAAACATCTGGTAGAGGCGCTCGCCTTCTTCGGCTGTGGCTTTCACAGCAGCGGCGGCGATGGCTTTGCGCGGGGTCAGGTCCACCTTCAGGTTTTCGTCAAAGCCTTCCTTTTTGGCGTCGAAGGTGAGGAGTTCCCAGGGGGAAAAGTAGGCGGTGTTTTCGGCCTTGTGTCCGTCGGCGCTCTTGAGGCCCCAGCCGATGCGCATCTGGTGGATGCCGGCCTTCATGTCGGGGAAGCCGACGAGCACGCTCATGCCGTCCTTGCTGAGGTAGGCGCTGCTGGCGGTCATCCATTCCTGGCCGCTGCTGCCGTCGGGTTTGAGATGGGGAGAGCCGTATTCAAAGGTGCGCTTGTAGTTCCAGCGCTCGCCGTTGTAGCTGTCGGGATTGGTGGCCAGCGTGGGGTCCAGCTTGGCATTGAAGCGCAGGAGGAGGCCTTTGTCGGTCGGGGTGACTTCCTTGATGAGCACGCGCGGCTTGTCGGTGTAGCGCACGCGGGCGAGGCCGCTGATCTTTTTCACTACTGTGCCCCAGACCTGGAAGCCGGTAACGTAGAGCTGGCCATCGGCGGGATTGACGACGGCATTGAGCGTGGGGAAGTCGAAGTTGCGGTTGAAGCTGACGACGGCGGCCTGCGGCTTTTCAAAGTGCGTGTTCATCAGCACGCGGAAGAGCTCGGGGCGGTTGTAGCCGATGTGGATGAGTTCGTCGTTCACTGGGCCCATTTTGGCACCGATGAGCCAGGTCTGGGTGACGCCGCTGGGGTTCACTGGATGCGGCAGCCAGGTGAGGGGCTCGGTGATGGTCTCGGGGTATTTTTCCTTGGGCGCGATGGTGGGCAGGTGGCCGTAGAAGTGGTGGTCTGAGATGATGTGCAGCGGAGTGGAGGGGACGTAGTTGCCCTGCTGGTCGCTGGCTGTGACGAGGCCCGTTTTCGGATTCACGCCGATGAAGGGCTGGCGCAGGCCGTAGCCGATGACCTCGATGGATTTGCCATCCGGTGCCACCTTGATGACGGTGCCGTTGTGCCTGCCATAGGTGGTGCCTTCCTGGCCGCCTTTAGAGATGTAGAGCTCGCCCTTGGGTCCGAGCTTCATGGAGTTGGGGAACTCACGCGTCTCGGCGGTTTGAGCGAAGAGATTGCAGAACATCTCGTAGCGGTCGCACTCCTTGTCGTTGTTGGTGTCGACGAGCTTCCAGATGCCGTTGCGGTCGAAGACGAGGATGTCGCTGCCACGCACGACGATGCTCATGGGCTCGTGGAGACCGCTGGCGAAGCGCTTCCAGGTGACTTTTTCGAGATCGCCCTTCAGGCCGGAGATGAGCCAGACATCGCCGTCGAAGGTGACGCCTGCGGCATCGCCCTGGTCATTGAGGAAAGCGAGATCCGCGAGGCGGACGTTGCGCTTCAATGGGTTGTCGAGGGGAAGCGGGATTTCGTCGATGACGTAGGCGTCGGGTTTGGTGGAGAGTGTGGCCTTGGTGGTGAGGGTCTGGGGCCAAAATACGGGAAGCATTTCGCGACTATTCCTGGAGTCAAGGGGCTCCGAATTGCCAGCGACAACGACTTGGAACGTTTGAATCTTTTTGGCAGGGGGGAGGTGAGCAAAAAGCACACCTTCGGGATCTCTTGAGAGCTTGATTGACTCACCGTCGATCTCATGAAGATCTACCAACAATCCATGGTCTTCTGCATCGGATTTACCGAGATGAACAGCTTCAAAATTGTTGGTTATGAATTTTATTTCCTCCGATTTAAATGCTCCCGGGTGGCCAAGAGTGAGCACGAGCGAATCGCTATGTGGAGATACTGCAAATTCAATTGTGGGCCCAGATCCAGGCATAAAGCGTTGAACCACCTCCGTGCCATGAACCTTCATGTAAATATTGAGCCATCCATCTTGGAGGTAGAATCCAATCAAACGGCTGTTCTTGACCGGCCCCCGTCCCACCTCCTCCGGACTCGGTGTCGCTTCACGGGGATCGGTGAAGCTTGGCTTGTCGCCGATCTGCCAGCCGGGATAGATGCCATTCGCCAGCCACACCTTGCCAATAGGCTTCGGCAGATACTCCTGGCCGTCCTTCGTTTTCTGGCCTGCCACGTGGTAGGAGCCGGGGGCGAGAGCATCGGGCGTTACGGGAGGCTTGCCTGATTCACCTTCCCAGATGGCGGCGATGCGGAGGAGGTCGGTGTCAAAGCAGGCCCAGAGGTTGTGGCCGAGATTGAGGATGATGCCGCGTGGTGTGAGGTTGTCCTTGGGGAAGCCTTCGCCGACTTCGCGGGCATCGAGCACGCTGCTGAAGAAGGGGAAGTCTTTTTCCACGAAGTCGCCCCAGGGGGAGGGCGTGGCAGGTGCCTCGGCTGCCTTGGGCTTGGCGGGCTTGTCGGCGGCAAGTGCGCAGGTGGCGAGGGAGAGGAGCGCGAGGAGCGAGCGGGACTTCATGGGCGGTGACAGAGAACAGGCGTGGCGGCCTGAATCTGTCAATCATGGAGTGGTGAGTGCTGGAAGTACGATGGTCACGTCTGACCGTCGATTCCAGAGCTCGGCTATTCTCCGCCAGCTGGCGCAGAGATTGAGGCGCGTACGTGGATTGGGTGCTTGTGCGGCTGGCGGGCGCGCTGATCGACGGGCAGGAGTGCCAGTAGTGTTCGGCATGGTGTTTGAGGGGGGTATGTGACAAAAACGTTGCTGTACCTTTGGGCCAAGGGTG